>DCHL01000131.1:1380-3235 GCA_002317595.1 Lachnospiraceae bacterium UBA1753
GGCAGAAGCAGTGTCAGAGCTTGCAGAGATAAAATACTACTGGGCAGAGAAGGTCAACATCGCATACAACACAGGCGATATGGACAAGGACGGATTCATGAAGTGGGTGAGCTTCCAGCCTATGCTTAGAAGAATCTTCGGATGCTCATTCCTTCCTTACCACGATTATGGCAAGGGCGGAAGAGGATGGAGAGACCTGTGGCAGGACTGCCTTGCACTCCTTCTCATGGACCCCAAGAATGTAAGGGATATGATCATCGACAGCTTCGGCGGAGTACGTATTGATGGAACCAATGCGACAATTATCGGCGAGAAGAGTGGAGAATTCATCGCAGACAGGAACAACATCTGCAGAGTGTGGATGGACCATGGTCTGTGGCCCTTTATGACGACATCAATGTACATCGAGCAGACAGGAGACCTCGGAATTCTCGGTGTAAAAAATACATATTTCAAGGATAAGCAGACCGAGCGCGGAACGGCCACTGATGAGAAGTGGACAGATGTATTGGGCAACACCCAGAAGGATTCAAGAGGAAGAGTTCACAAGGGAACCCTTCTTGAGCATCTGCTCCTTGAGAACCTCTGTGCATTCTACGAGGTTGGCGAGCACAACATCATCAGACTCAGAGGCGCTGACTGGAACGATGCCCTTGATATGGCAGCTGACAGGGGAGAGAGCGTTGCGTTCACCTGTGCATACGCAGGAAATCTGCGCAATCTTGCATCCTATATCCTCGAGATGAAGAGAAAGAGGATAATCAATACTGTAGATATCATCGAGGAGGCGACAAGCCTCATCAACTGCGAACCCTCAATCTATGATGATATTGCCAAGAAGCAGGCTGTGCTCAGGAAGTACCTGAAGGAGGTAAGACAGACTGTAAGCGGTGCCATTGTGTCACTTGATGCTGAGACAGTAGCGGCTGACCTCAACAGGAAGGCAGACTGGATTGCGGCCCAGATCAACAAGAATGAGTGGGTATCAGACAGCGAGGGAAACAGCTGGATCAACAGCTACTACGACAATAGCGGAAGAGCCGTTGAGGGTGAGACAGATAATGGCGTCAGAATGATGCTTACAGGTCAGGTGTTTGCACTCATGTCAAAGCTCTGCAGCAAGGAGCAGGCAGACAGCATCGTTGCCAGCGCAAAGAAGTACCTCTTCGATCCTGAAATTGGCGGATATAGGATTAACACTGATTTTGGCGAGGAGAAGTATGACCTCGGAAGAATGTTTGGATTTGCATACGGCGAGAAGGAGAACGGAGCAGTGTTCTCGCACATGGCCGTAATGTTTGCGAATGCACTTTATAAGAATGGACGCGTTCATGAAGGATTTGAGTGCCTCAAGGCGCTTATGGATTCGTCAATGAACTTCGACAAGAGCGTAATGTATCCTGGAATCCCTGAGTACTTCAACAACGAGGGACGCGGACTCTACGCATACCTCACAGGCGCAGCCAGCTGGCTTCTCATGACTATGGTCACAGAGAGCTTTGGTATCAAGGGCTGCAAGGGCGACCTGAAGATTGAGCCCAAGCTTGTGAAGGAACAGTTTGATGAGAATGGCCAGGCATCTGTAAGCCTTATTTTTGCCGGAAAAAATATTACCGTTACCTTCGAGAACAAGTCCGGAAAGGACTACGGCGAGTACAGCTTTGAAGATGGAACAAAGAGCATGGTTATCAGCCGTGACAAGCTTGCCGGCACACCTGATGAGTTATTCCTCCGACTGGTTTAAAGGGTTATACTTCGTTTTCGCATCCCCTGCCAGTCCCTCCCACTTAGAGCGGAAATTCTGAGTTCTGTATTTATGTGGGGTAATTCCTGTCCTTTTCTGAAAAGCCTGAAT
>DCHL01000161.1:0-15098 GCA_002317595.1 Lachnospiraceae bacterium UBA1753
GATTCCCAATAGGCAAGCTCATACCCTTCCTTCGCGCTGTAAGTAAGATATACGGTTGTCCCTGGAACATTGTCTGTCAAGGACGCAAATGCATCTATTTTATCACTGCCTATAACAGTCACATTATGGCTTCCTGAGTATTCAAAGTTTATTGAACTGTCATCAAGCACATCAAGGTCTGATACTGTTATTTCCTGCTTATTTTCATTACCAACAGAATCAACGACATATATTTCATATACTCCGTTTAGGCATACTTCAACTCTGTCAGTGGTGTTCTTAACGTCACTTTCATGATTTATTGAAGCTACACTGTTATACTCTTTGATTTTTGTCTTTTCAGTGAAATTACCGCCCTTAATCCATAAAGAAGATAATCCTGACTGTTCATCATTTGTATCAATTTTAATTACGCAGCTCCTATGAATATCTGTTTTCTCATCAAGTGGCAGCTCGTTGACAGTCAGTTCTGGTTTTTCTTTATCAAAATTATTAACCTCAAAACTCAATCTGCCCCATAATTCCTTTGCCATTTTTCCATTTTCATCAGAACCTGTATTTCCAAAGATTTCAATGAAATATGTGTCATTTTCATATACAGTTGTATGAGTCATATCAGATTCAACACCGTTTTCGTTACTCCATATGTACTTATCATATAGGAAACTGCTCTTGGTTGTATCTGCGGTAAGAATTTCCAGGGGGAAGCCTATTTCAACGCTCTCTCCATCAGCAAGCCATATCTTTTTTTCATTATTGTCATCACCGGGTATCTGATAACAATGATTTCCGATACTGTTTTTAATCCATTCGCTGCTCTCTTCCTGATTCTTGAATGGTCCCTTCTGACTGAATACATAAACAGTGGTCTTTGTTACATTTCCTGCATTATCTTTTACAGCAAACAGTCTTCCTGCCGTGTCTTTCTTTAAATCTTCTTCAATATCAAAGGAATATCTTTCATCCGAACTTTCAATCCATTCTTCGCGGCTGATATAATTATCACCATTTTTATCATATGCGTATGCGCATATTCCGGAACGATCATCCGAGGCAAGGATTTCAACGCCTACTGCCTGGCTTGTTACGTATCTATTTGTGCTTGTTATTACAGGAGGCTGTCTATCAATACCATTATTGTTATCCGCATCAATTACAATGATGCTATTATCTGATGTCTTTGAGGTGTTTCCAGCAATATCTTTTGCAAAAACGCAGTATACTCCATTTGCTTCTATTATTTTTGATGAATTCTGGCTATATACTACCTCGTCATCATAGGCATGAAGGCTTCGTGCTGCTTCTATGGTTCTGAAAGGGCCGCAGAATGCATAAGTAAGTTCTGGATTATTGTCAGTAGCTTCTATGTTGAGTAATCTATATCCAGACCACTGCTTATCAGGACCGCAATCAATATTTTTTATAATTGGAGCCTCAGTGTCCCATGCATTCACTGTCACAAAATATGGGCCACCAACATTTCCATTTTCATCCTCAGCTGTAACATGGTATTTTCCATTAAGACCTGTTAGGATCAGAGTGTTAGTTGTTGAGACAAGTTCATCACGCTCATTGAACCATCTATACATTATTTTTTCATCGGATGAAAAATTATCGCTTGCAACAGCCTTAATTCTGTAGGTCATAGTTCTGTCTGCAGAGATTTTCAGTTCTGGCTTTTCGTCGAATCCACAGTCTTCAATTGTTGCAGTTGGAGCGATATCATCAATGACATTGATTTTCAGGCTTGCTGTATTTGTGAAATTCGGTTCATCACCATTGTCAAACCATATTTTGATGCTGTTGTCTCCAAGCGTATTATTCATTTTAAGTTCTTTGGATTTAGTCAGAGGATTCATATTGTCTATGAACCATATGTCTGAGTTCTTCCTGATTATTTCACTTGACCCGTTATCAAATTTTGCGATAAGGATTATATCCTCCGCCTTGATTGATTTGCCAAAGGAAATACTATCTGACGCGTAGCTTGCACTGATAGAAGAAAAGGACTTTGGAATGACCTTCAATGTAATATAAGGATTATCATGAAGACCTTCTGTGACATCAGCTACAGCTTTTGTTGTTAAATTTTTTAGGACACAACGATATCTGCTGTTATCCATATTAAGTGACACGGCTCCAACCACACAGTCTGCGGCATCTCCCGTCTCAAGATTCTTCCACTCGCTATAAGAAACAGGCTCACCATCGGAATTGGTTTCGGAAACTGTCTGATACTGCCAGCAGAATTCAGTAGTATTTTCTGGATGTGCAACGCACAAAGATAGACTGCTTCCTTCGGTGAGGGATATTATTCCGCTATATCTTGCCAGGCTGTCAGAAGTGTTAAAGGCATACATAGTGCCAGAGCTCCTGGCCTCTTTAGTGATTGGCTGAAGCGACACAGGTTCTGAAGGCATCGTGAACATAAGTGGGTTTGCTGTCTTGCCATTTATTGATGAAATGTCTGATTTCCATTCAGAAATCTCATAATATCCCTTATCTTTACTTGCAACAGGAATTGCCTTTACTACAACCTGTTCTCCCTCTGAATAGTAGTTATAACCTTCTTCCGTTCCGGTAATAATTGACTCTACCCCTTCAGAAACCTCACACGCCACTCTATATTTTTCTCTTGAATCCGAATATGTTTCACCTGAGTAGATCCCAGTTCCTGAAGCTTTGACAGTATAGTGCTGTGTTTTATTTTTCTCGGTCACGGTAGAATTAACTGCATTTCCGGTGCTGTTATGTCCTGCTTCATCCTTGTGGCACGAAACGTCTGCACATTCATAAAGCGGAGTTGCCCGACTTAAGTCTGAGGACCAGTTCCATGAGATTATTCTGTAATCATGCCCCTTGGGATCTCCATACCTGAATGTATTGCTCCCTGTGATGCCACATACGGAACATTTCTGATAATACTGTTCCGATTGATTGCAGGTTTTATCTGAATATTTTTTGAAAGTTAATATATCATTAATCAGCTCGTTATCAGATAATTCCTGATAGTCACTGAAAATATGATTTGAAAGAGAACCATTCGTGGTCTCTGAACCAGTATATGAGTAACTGCAGTTTGTACAGGTATATACAAAGTAACCACGCTCCTTCTGCATACAGTTTCCATCTGCCGTTTTTACCCATTTATTCTTGTATACATGGGCAGCTTTTTCGCCATATTCCTGATCACAGTATTTACACACAGCGCGTCTGGTGCAGGTTGCGACGCCACCTTCGTGCTTATCATGTGTTATCTCAACGTTAAATTCCCATGTGACATTGCGCCCTGCTGTTGTGCTGTTATTATTAATGACATAACATACATAAACTGTTCCACCGGCAGGAATGTACATTGTATCAGTATCTGAACCAGGTGTACTCCCAAGACCAACAGATGTATCTGATGTGTTATACCAGGCATTATTATAGAAAAAACGAACATCATTTGTGCATGCTCCGCTCTTTGATTTATCTGCGGAATTAACTCCGGTAAAACTACCCTTTCCAGTCACTGTCCCTGCGGTATACATAGTTACCTTTCTGACAATGCAGAGTAAATCATCGTATTTTCCATCTTCTTTTCCAAGAAAAACTGTTGTTGCACTGTTTCCTGTATCTGTAGTTGAAAATGCTGAGCTGACGTATCCCTTTGTCCTGCCCCAATATGCATCTCCTATTTCTCCAATTCCAGCATATGCGTTTACTATTTTTTGACCGAATCCTGTTAGATTAGTCCCTGTCAGCGTTACGGCCGCAGCAAGAATAAAGGCTGCGGTGCGTTTAAAAAATCTCATCATAAACCAAGCCTCCGATAATTTGATATGTAATTTGTAATGGATAAACAGGTCCGAAATGAATAATTGACTTGAGTGCCCCCGGACGGCACTTCTTCGAATAATGATATAATAAAAAATTGAACATGAATGTTCAGACCTGATTTTAGGATGATAACAAATGAAAAGAAAAATCACAAGTACTAAATTTAGTACAATCTTCTCTTCTCTATCATACTTTGCATAAAAATACTCTGAAATATCAATAATATCTGTTGAAATTTTCATATAATTGTGTTTTTTTCGTGATTAATATGATAAAATTATAACACTATATTGTTTTCTTTTTTACTAAATACTTAGGAGGATAAATTAATGAAAAAGAAAATTAACTTTTTGTCACTACTTCTAATGCTTGGTATACTTCCTGTACTTGTTGCAGTCATAATCAGTACAGTATTTTCAGTATCTAAGATGACGGAGGAGTTAAAGGAAGGGACTTTCGAGAAGTTGAACATTGCAGCTGAAGGTCTTGCTGAGTATTACTCTTATGATATTGAGAAGACTGGCGAGCCCGATCTTGATGACTATGTTGACTGCATGAAGGCTGACGGTGTCGAGCTTACTCTCTTCAAAGAGGATACCCGAATTTCCACTTCTATTTTCAAGGATGGTTCAACCACAGAGAGAAATATCGGAACACAGGCGGATGCTACTATCTATGCTGATGTAAAGTCTGGTAAAGTCATTGAAAAGGATGGCGTATCAATCGGCGGAGCAAAATACTATGTTGCATACAGACCAATTTACGCTAACGGAGAATTCTGGGGTATGGCATTTGCCGGCGAAAGCGAAGCAAAGGTTCGCGAAGCTGTTTCTGCTGCTAGAAATGCACAGATAATCATTGCAATTATTCTTATTCTTGGAGCTGCTGCTCTTATTGGATTCCTTGCAGTTAAGATTAAGAAACCAATGGAGGAATCTGTTAAGGCACTCAAGACTCTCTCTGAAGGAAATATCAGTGACAGTATTGCCCTTACATCTTCAGTTTCTGAGATTGAGGATATCATTGGTGCAGCAAATGGTCTTCAGAAGGCACTTTCCACTGCTATCGGTTCTGTTAAGTCCTCTGCTGACATTCTCGCTTTTGCTGTTAAAGAGGTTGACGAGAAGACAGAGTCCAATACTGAGAGCGTAAGTCAGATTAATGATTCCATCAATGAGGTTGCACAGACTTCACAGCAGGTTTCTGAGTCAGCTCAGACCCTCGCAATGAAGGCTTCAGACCTCGGCATGAATATTGAGGAGCTCGCTGAGAACGTAAGAATTCTCTCTGAGGCTTCCGACAGTATTAAGAAGGCTAATTCAGAAGCATCTAATTACATGAATACAGTTCTTAAGTCTTCAAACGAGTCTGTTACTGCAGTAAATAATATTTCAGAGCAGATTGACAGCACTAATGATGCTATTGAGAAGATTAATACAGCAGTTGAAGCTATCAACGAAATTGCTAACCAGACTTCTCTTCTTGCACTTAATGCTTCTATCGAGGCAGCAAGAGCTGGTGATGCAGGTCGTGGATTTGCAGTTGTTGCTGACGAAATCGGAAAGCTCTCTACACAGTCCAAGGAAAGTGCTGGAGAGATTGCTCAGATTGCTCAGGACATCATGGCATCTTCAGAGAAGTCAGTTGAGGCAGCTAAGGCTGTAACTCAGATTATTGCTACAGAGCAGAGCTACATTCGTGAGACTCAGCAGAGATTTGATGTTCTCTCACAGGGCGTTGATTCTTCAATCGTTGAGATTGCTTCAATCTCACAGAAGACCGAGACACTTAATGTAATTAAGAACGATGTGTCTAATGCAACAAATGATCTTGGCGCAATGGCCGAGGAGCTTGGAGCATCTGCTGAAGAAGTATCAGCAAGCTGTAATGTAGTACTCTCCGCTTGTTCAGATACCAGAGCAAAGACAGAGGAAATGACTGCTACTGACGAAGAGCTCGGCGACGCAGTTTCATTCTTTAGAGTATAGTACGTAAGTATTTTGTAAAATGAATTCAGGGGCTGGCAAGTCACAAAGTGATGAGCCAGCCCCCTTTTTGTAGTCAATAAAAAATGGACATTCTGCTTAGTGTTCCAGAGTCTGAATTACTTGCAGATTCAATGTGATACTTTTCCTCAATTATGACTCGACTATTTATACTCCTCTGAATAATAGGGAACAATAATGAATGTCCCGGCCTGGAGATAATCATCATCACAGGGGATATGATTAATAAACCTGACCTCGTCAATATACCCATTAATGCTCTTATATTCAGACGAAATATACTGCCTGGCTATGGAAGTCAATGTATCACCGCTATTGATGCAGACACTTGTGTAATACTTGTAAGTCTGAACCTCATTCTCTTCATTTGCGTACGAATTGCTTCTTCCAAATGCAAGAGCTATACAGAAGATAATGCATACTGCTATTGCAAGCTTTGAAAGAATTCTGTTCCTACGACGACGTCTGATCTTCTCTCTTCTGCTTCTCTTGTGAGCAACCTGTCTTCTTATATTGTCGAGTTCAACATCTGTAAAATACTCATTGCATCCAAACTCTCTCATGATAAACACCTCTTCAATAATCAAACAAAAATACGAACAATCGTTCGGCTTGAATTCAGTATACCGAACAGTTGTTCTTATGTCAACTGTTTTATCGAACAAATTTTCGGAATATATGTTTGCTTTTTGATATTTGAGGTGATATACTTTAATTAAAGATAAAAATTTTCCTGTCTTGAAAGGAGTATTGATATGCCAGGTAAGATATCAAATAAGCAGAGAGAGGTTCTTGAATATGTTAAGGAACAGATTCTTGCGAAGGGCTTTCCGCCTTCTGTTAGAGAGATATGCGAGGCTGTAGGTCTTAAGAGTACCTCTTCCGTGCATGCTCATCTTGAGAGTCTTGAGAAAAATGGATATATTAGAAGGGACCCTACCAAGCCAAGGACAATAGAGATCCTTGATGACAGTTTTCAGCTTGTCCGAAGAGAGATGGCATCCATTCCTGTTGTTGGTACTGTAGCGGCTGGAGAGCCGATTCTGGCCGAGCAGAACATTGAGGGCTATTTCCCTATACCTGCTGATATGGTTCCCACAGGAGACTCATTTGTGCTTCATGTAAAGGGTGACAGCATGGTCAATGCTGGTATTTTTAGCGGAGATCAGATTTTTGTACAGTGTTGTGATACTGCCCGCAATGGTGACACAGTTGTTGCTCTTGTTGATGATTCTGCAACTGTTAAGACCTTTTATAAAGAAGATGGACACTACAGGCTTCAGCCTGAGAATGATACCATGGACCCTATCATAGTTAATGACTGCCAGATACTCGGCAGGGTATATGGCGTATTCAGATATAATAAGTTCGGGTTATAATCTCTCATTTAAGAAGGCTATCGCTCTTTCGCGATAGCCTTTATTTAATAAAAAAGAACTGCCACATTAATGCAGCAGTCCGTCTTCTCACAAATATCAATAATATTTTCTTGTGTCCCAGAGATTGTTCTTGCGAAGATACTGGTACTCTTCGTATGCCTTCTCAAGAATCTGACGCTCATTGGCGAATTTTAGAAGGTGATATGCCTCATGGTACTTGTAATACCCTGAGTCCATAAAATACTCCTCGCGCTGTGGCTTGCTGTAATAACTGTCAGATGCCATCAGATACCAATGTACATCCTTCTCAACCACATCGTCTGCAACATTAAATGAATAATGACTTACATCAATGAATTTCATGATTGTTGCGTCAACACCACTCTCCTCGGAAACCTCGCGAAGTGCTGTTGTTTTGAAATCTTCTCCTTCTTCTACGGTTCCCTTGGGAAGAACCCAGCCTTCATATTTGTTTTTCAAATTTTTGTAAAGGAGTAATATCTTCCCTCGGAAAATAACTACGCCGCCACAACTGGTTGCTTCTATCATTGCAATCCCTCCTTTAGGCAGTACGCTTATATCTGTCAGGCTAAATCCCTTCAGACCTATATCTCCTATATCTTATCACTATTGGTAGTATGCGTCAAAGATTCTTTTTGCCATGGGAACTGCATAGTCAGAGCCGGACCCCGCACCTTCTACTATTATTGTAACTACAATATCCGGGTCTTCAACATTTGAGAATCCAGTAAACCATGAATGAGAATCTCCCTTCTGGTCATTATATTCTGCAGACCCCGTCTTTCCGGCAACGCTATAGGACAGACCTGACAGTTTTGAACCTGTACCCTCTTCTACAACTGAAATCATATAATCTTTAATGAAAGAAGCTTCATCTTCTGTCATTACCTGCTTATAATCATCTGGTTTGTACTGTTTAATTACTGCCCCCTGGTAGTTCTCAATCCTGTCAATCACATAGGGCTTTTGCATGACTCCATTATTGGCAACAGCCGATGTAATCATAGCCATGTGAAGTGGTGAAACCACTGTCTTACCCTGTCCTATTGCGGTATGGAGTTTCTCCTCTGTGTCAGCTTTATCATTGCATACAAAGCTTGAGGAACGATAATTAAACCTTACAGGCAGGTCCTTGTTAAAGAGCAGTTCTTCTGCTGTCCTTTTGTATTTATCGTAATTTAATTCGCTTCCAATATTTGCAAAGGAAGAATTACATGATTTTGCAAATGACTTGCGCAGGTCCTCGCTTCCATGGTTTGATCCGTGATAACAGTTTATTGTGACTCCATCGAACGTGAATCTTCCATTACAGTTAAATCTATAGTCTTCCGGTGAGTCATTTTCACGCAGATACTCAAGCAGTGTAACTATCTTGAAGGTAGAACCAGGTGGGTAAAGTCCGGAGGTTGCACGATTGATGAGCGGGCTAGTGGTCTCTGCATTCAGTTCATCCCACTGGCTTACTATGTAATTGGGGTCAAAACCAGGATTAGAGACCATTGCAAGTATTTTACCTGTATCCGGCTCCATTACCACAATTGCACCCTTGTATATCCCCAGCGCATCCTTTGCAATCTGCTGAAGCTTAACATTGAGGGTTGTGATTGCATTGTCTCCAATATTTTTTTCATCGGCAATGTCATTGGAAATTCGTTCGCCGATATACGCATTTGAAGTCAGCAGATTAATATTTGCCGAACGCTCAACCCCGTACCTTCCCTTTGTGGAATAACCCACAACATGTGCAAAGAGTTCTCCAAAGGGATAGTGCCTTGTCTCGCTGCCATCCTTTCCTACCATGGTCTCAGCAAGAACCTGACCATCCTCGGATAAGATTTTGCCACGAAGTACTTTGATCTCCAGTTTTTCCTGACGTGTATTATATGAATTGTTAACGTCCTCAGTCGAATTAAACTGGATGTAATACGCAAAGTTGCCCATCATACAAAGAAAAAGAATCAGGAACAGATACATAACAACATGCATCTGCGTATTTCGCTTTGTCTTTTTAGTACTTTTATTCTGTTTTGAAGATTTAGCTGAAGTATTCAAAATCGTCCTCGTCATCCTCGTACTCTTCATCCGTTTCTATATCGTATTCCTCGCTGTCTGGATTACCTGCAGCCTCATAATAATTATCATCATATTCATCAGTGTCAGCATTAGAGACATCGCCACTGAAATTCTCTGGAATATCGTTATTTCTAAGAATATATATTCCCTGAATGATTGAGAACATGACGAGCGTGACTATGACGGATGTTCCGCCATAGCTGACCAGTGGAAGTGTCACGCCGGTGAGTGGAATGAACTTAGTAACTCCGCCGATTGTAAGAAACATCTGAAAACCATATATGGTCGCAAGTCCAAGGGAAACATATCTGTAAAAATCATCCTTCATCTTCATCGCAATGTTCATAAACATCAGATAAATACTAATACAGATAAGTATCAGGCAAAGCGAGAACAGACAGCCCATCTCCTCTGATATAGCCGAAAAAATAAAATCGGCCTCAACCACAGGTATCTTAGTGGGTTCCCCCTGGTACAGGCCCATTCCAAACCAGCTTCCGGTTCCGATTGCGAACAGGGACTGTGTAATCTGATAGCCCTGTCCATCTATTACAGAGAATGGATCGCGCCAGGCAATTACTCTGGTACGGACATGTGAAAAAAGCTTGTATCCCGCATAACATGCAGCGCCACCTGACATAACTCCAAGGAGCAGATAGTGGATTTTACCGGATGCAACATAAAGCATGACTATATATACGATAAAGAATATTAACGCGCTTCCAAGGTCCTTAGAGAGCGCCAGAATGCCAATATGCGCACCTGCAAATAAGGTTGTGAGCAAAATATTCTTAAAGGATACTGATTTAGCGAACATCGCAGCTACGAAAAACACAAAAATGATTTTAACTAGCTCCGAGGGCTGGAACGTAATTCCGTGAAGTGTAAAGCTAAGTTTTGATCCATTGGTAACAGAACCCAGGATAAGAACTACGGAGAGAATCAATATTCCCATTATTCCAAACAGATAGGTAAATTTCCTCATCAAAAAGCGTGAGAAACGTACAATATATGGAATTATTAAGGATATTACAAGACCTGCAACAACAATCATAAACTGCTTCATGCACTTGTCGTAGGATAGACGCGCAAGTATGATAAAGCTGATTGTGAGGAGCATGCACATGTTGTTGACAATAAGACGGTTAGAAAGCGGATATATAATTCTGTAAAGAGTCATTATCGCAATTAACAGGACCTGCTGCATGGCATAAAATACAAGGATAGTCTTATCCTCTGTCTGCAGGCTCAGAACCACATATCCTGAAAAATGAATAAGAATCATAAACAGATTCTGCATGAGATAGAATCCGTTTCTGTCACTTTCATTATTATATTTGAACACAATAAAACCATGCAGCGTATAGAATGCGATGCATATTATCATGAAGTATTTAGATAATTCAACAATAATGTTTGTCATATTTCTTCTATTCTACCGGTTTTCTAAAATGTCCTTTGGTGTAGCGAGGCACTGTGTCAGCCTCCCAGTTTATTGCGGCGTCAAGAACTCTCCTGCACTCCATTTTATCTTCGCTTGTAAAAGATAATCGCAGGAACTTTGGTCCGAGTTTCATAATTGCATCTTTTTCACCAAGCAGACAGAGCGGAACGCTGTTCATAATCCTGTTGTAACAGAAATCACAGTCCGTTCTGACGCAAAAATTAACGTCCTTCCTGTCCTTTATCTCCAATCTGTCTAAATTGCCCCTTTTGCAACTATTTATTGTATTCTGTACGCACCCCGCACTTACCATCATGGGTAGATACCCATATATTATAAGCTCGCTTTTGCCCTGGTGGCCTCGTTCGTTCATCTCATGCACATTGAGTTCAAGAGGTTCCGTAATGATGTCGGCGCCAGTATTCTGAAGTTCTTCGCAGGCAGCACTGTTAAATGAATAGACATTGGCATCAGCAACAACCTTAGCATCTTTATACCTGTCCTTCACAAGCTCCAGTTCCTCGTAATTTCGGACGAGATACCCAGCTGGTTTTAATTGACCAGAATTTGCTTTATCAAGGGTGCTGACAATAATTTTTTCACTTGCTTCCCTAAATATATACGGAAGTGAAATATAATATTTTTCTCCAAGTCCGTTCTTAAGGATCACCTCGTGAACTGCATCTGCATCATGAATCAGGAGCGGCAGATCGACATACAGCCGGCTTATTTTATCAGAATACTCACTGACCGCTGATAACTGCTCGATTGTCTCCACACTGACAGTAAGACTTAAGTCAACGGCTCTTTCAGATTCTGTTGTGGGGAAAAATAAGGCCTCACAGTCCTCTCTGCGGTAACTTAACAGCAGTTCATCATAAAGAGCTTCTATTGCGCTTCTGCGAAGCTCATTGAGGTCTTTTTTGCCCATGAATATTCTGCCTTCAACATAAACAGACGGATTGCTGATAGTAAATATGCTGGAGCCTGTTTTGCATAGCTGCTTTTCAATATCTTCAGCTGTAAGGGGATGCTTTTGCGCACTCTGGCATATAGCTCCGCTCACGGTAACGCAGGTCTCCTCATGACACAGCGTAAGGGTAGCACTCTCTCCTTCAATAAATGATGCATAGGCAACAGTTTCAAGCTGTGGAAGCGAAGATAGCATACCAGCCGAAGAAAGCTCTGTCTCATAGCTTGGTTTTTTTAACGTAATCAATTCCCTTCCGTTATGTCTCTTATAATAGCCTTCTTCAGGCTTTGTCCTGACATAGGCGCTTGAAAGCATATTGAAATCTTCGTCAGAAACCTTATATCCCTTTGACCCCTTTTTTAGATATAAATCAATATATTTTCTGTATATCGATGTAACTACCGCAGTATATTCAGGTTTTTTCATTCTTCCTTCGATTTTAAAGGAAGTTACGCCGCTCTCAATAAGCTCAGGAAGAATGCGGAGCGTGTTCAGATCCTTCATGGACAGGACATAGTCCTCATCCTCTTTTGAAACCTGTTTTCCATTAAGATATGTCGCATAGGGAAGTCTGCAGGGCTGGGCACATCGTCCTCTGTTACCGCTTCTTCCACCAAGAAAACCAGACAGGAGGCACTGGCCTGAATAGCAGTAGCACATTGCGCCGTGAATAAAGCATTCTATCTCTACGCCGGTCTCATCATGTATCCTTTTTATTTCCTTTAATGACAATTCCCTTGCAGGAACAATACGGACTGTTCCTGCGTTCATTGCATATCTTGCACCATTAACACCCGTTATGGTCATCTGAGTGCTTGCATGCACCTCCATTTCGGGATATGCCCTGCGAATAGCTGCAATCACACCTATATCCTGCACAATAACGCCATCGAGCCCCTGTAGATAAAACGGTCTTAAAAAACTGATGAGATCCTTCATCTCACGCTCTTTACAGAGAGTATTAACTGTCATATATAGTCTTTTACCATATAGGTGAGCAACATCAATGGCGCGAAGGAACTCTTCATCTGTAAAATTTTTTGCATAAGCTCTTGCTCCATATGCAGAGCCACCTGCGTATACAGCATCTGCCCCAGCAGCAACTGCAGCGATGAATCCCTCATATGAACCTGCGGGACTGAGTAATTCCAGCATCGTATTCTCCCGAAAAAATAAATCATGCGAAACAAATCGTACAACAAAAAGACCGCCCGTACATACAGGCGGCCAAACATCTATCGTCTGTCTGACAGTCTCGTCTCCAGTTCGATAATCTTCTTCTGTGCCATTGCAAGCTCTTCCTGAAGAGATTTAACTGTCTTCTGAGTTCCCTCTGCCTTTATCTGTGCAGTGACGAGCTCATGCTTGATATCATAGAGTTCCTTATCCTTCTGTTCAACATCCTTCTCAAGAGCCTCGGCCTGCTTCTTTGCCTTGAAATAATCATCAGCAATATTAAGCTGAAGAAGCACTGACTGTCTGTCATATGGAAGACGGGTAAATCCCGTAGAACTATTGCACTCTGCAAGCTTTCCATTGAGATATGAGGCAACCTTCTGAAGATACTCCTCACTCTCGTATCCGCTTAAATTAAATACCTTACCACCAATTACAACCTGTACATCTGTCTTTGCTGACATTATATGTGCCCCCTTTGCTAAACTTCATAACCCAAATGTCTTCTCGCTGCATCAGTAACGACCCTTCCACGCGGTGTGCGTGACAATAGTCCATTCTGAATGAGATATGGCTCGTAGACATCTTCAATTGTTCCAGAGTCTTCACCTATAGCTGCTGCGAGTGTATCAAGCCCCACAGGACCCCCATCAAATCGTTCAATCATAGTAACTAACAAGGCACGGTCCACTCTGTCGAGACCAAGCTTGTCCACATCAAGGATGTCAAGAGCTGTAGTGGCAACTTCCTCCGTAATACGTCCGTCATACCTTACCTGTGCAAAATCCCTTACTCTTTTCAAAAGTCGGTTGGCAAGTCGCGGCGTTCCTCTTGACCTTCTGGCAAGCTCTACGGCGCCATCCTTCTCAATAAATACACCAAGCTTTGCTGCAGAATTGATAATGATGGTAGTGAGTTCTTCTATCGAATAGAACTCAAGCTTATGTATTACACCAAAACGATCACGAAGCGGTGCAGTCAGAAGTCCTGCTCGGGTTGTAGCACCAACAAGAGTAAACTGAGGCAGATCAATTCTCAGTGATCTGGCAGTTGGGCCCTTACCGATCATAATATCGATGGCATAATCTTCCATTGCCGGGTACAGTACCTCTTCCACCTGACGGTTAAGTCTGTGTATCTCATCAATGAAAAGAACATCGCCCTCCTGAAGTCCATTTAGAATTGCGGCAATCTCTCCCGGCTTCTCAATTGCAGGACCACTTGTTATCTTAATATGAGTCCCCATCTCATTAGCAATGATGCCTGCAAGCGTTGTCTTGCCGAGTCCAGGCGGACCATAAAACAATACATGGTCCAACGCATCACCGCGCTGCTTTGCTGCTTCTATATAAATCTTAAGAGTATCCTTAGCCTTTTTCTGACCTATATAATCAGCAAGAGTCTGTGGTCTTAATGAGCCTTCTATCTTGATGTCTTCTTCAGTTACTTTTGTTTCAATAACGCGTTTTGCCACTGTTTACCTCTAAGAGATCAGGCTGAAATAAATTTAAGAGCAGCCTTAATAATATCTTCTACGCTCATATCATCAGCATCCCCTACCTTGCGTACTGCTCGAAGGGAATCTGATGCTGAAAAGCCAAGTGCGGTCAATGCCTCTGCAGCTTCTTTCCTTGCATCTGAAAGCTTTCCTGATACCTTCTCGGGCTGGGCCGAAACTGAGTTAAAGGTATCTTCAATACTAACTTTGTCCTTAAGGTCAAGAATGATTCTCTGGGCAGACTTGGCACCTACTCCAGGACACTTTGATAAAGTCTTCGCGTCTCCTGCTATAATTGCATAGCGCAGTTCATCAGGATTCATGACTGCCAGTATGCTCTGTGCACCCTTTGGACCAATTCCGTTAACTGTGATAAGCATCTTAAAGAAATCAAGATCATCATGTGTAAGGAAACCGTAAAGCTTAACTGCATCTTCACGGACAGACATATATGTATAAACCTTAATCTCCTCGCCGATACCAGGAAGCAGATCAGCTGTCTTGGCTGTTATGCCCACATTATATCCGACACCAGAAACTTCGATGACAAGATTATCCTCAGAGATATCGCAGATTTCGCCTTTTAAAAAACCAATCATTATGCCTTACCGTTAATGTAATTCACAAGACCTTCAGCCTTGATGATGTTCTGCATAAACTCAGGGAAAGCCTGACCCTGATACTCTGTTCCTGTTGTGATATCCTT
>DCHL01000161.1:15128-15359 GCA_002317595.1 Lachnospiraceae bacterium UBA1753
TAAGACCAGAATCAAAATCAATAGCAACCTCATCCCCTGCTGCAATTGCAACAGCTGCCTCAGGACACTCAATGATTGGAAGACCAATATTGATTGCATTCCTGTAAAAAATTCTGGCGAAGGTCTCTGCGATAACGCATGCTACACCTGAATCTCTGATAACCTGAGGGGCATGCTCTCTTGATGAGCCGCATCCAAAGTTCTTGCCGGCAACCATGATATCGCCCTTTG
>DCHL01000178.1:0-3745 GCA_002317595.1 Lachnospiraceae bacterium UBA1753
GTTCCGCTTCCTGATTTTGTGCTGGATGTGGAGAGGTGCGTTGCAATCTCTTCTGATTCCAAGATATCACGTCCTATGAGGGATAAGCTTCTGCGCCACGACATTGAAGCAATTGTGATGGTTCCTATTTTTATCAGAGGAAGACGTGCCATGGTTGCATGCTACATGGAGACCAGGCGACTGCGCTCCTTTATTAAGGATGAGATTCAGTTCTTTGCGGAAATTACGCGAATCCTGCAGGTTATAATGGAGAAGCGAATCCAGAAGAACTCCCTTGAAGGTTCCTTTGAATCCCTGGAGCATATCCTTGATAATGTCGGCGGCGGAATATTTGTGCGTGACATAATCAGTGGAAACCTTATTTTTGCCAACGAAGTAATAAAAGAGCAGTTTGCAGGAATTGACATCGATGGATACAAGTCCAACGCATTCCTGCTTAAGATATCTGCAGAAGCAGAGAAAATACTCGAGGATGAGAGTCTTCCGGCTGACATCAGGGTACATGATGATGCCTGCGGTCGCTGGTATGACCTGCATCGCACCTACATGCGCTGGGTTAATGGCAGAAGTGTTGTGTTGTGCTCCCTTCATGATGTAACGGACCTCATGGAGAAGGCAGAGGAGGCTGGCCGTCAGAATGCAGACATAGAGAACTCCGACCGTCAGAATGCAGACATAGAGAACTCCGGCCGCCAGAATACAGAGAGCGTGGAGAAGGATAACTTTGCCAATACCGAGTCGGACAGTCTGCTCAAGGCAGTTGACACTGCTGAGGGCTGGGTACGGCTGACAGTCAGTGATGGCAATAACGAGTGGGTAAGGCGTCAGAGTGAAGATGGCAGCGACGAGTGGGTTAAGGTCACTGCCGAGGATTCGGAATAGAGCCAAGAAGCGAAGAGGATTGCGAATAGCCGCCTTCGTTAATGTAAAGATAAGAATACAAGAATATAAGGAGTAAGGGTGATGAAGAGACCCGGAAGGAACGAGCCCTGCTGGTGCGGGTGCGGAAGAAAGTACAAGGCATGTCATTCAGCATTTGATGATAAGATGCTTACATTCGGTGATAAGGGAATACTGCTTCCTGATCATGACATAATTAAGACACCAGAGCAGATTGAAGGAATGAAGAAGAGCGCAGCAATCAATATGGCGGCGCTTGACTATGTTGCAGAGCATATTAAGGCTGGAATCAGCACACAGGACATTGATGACTGGGTATCGAAGGTAACACTGGATATGGGCGGTCACTGTGCTCCTCTTGGATATGAAGGCTTCCCAAAGAGCGTGTGTACTTCAATCAATGATGTTGTGTGCCACGGAATTCCATCAAAGGATGAGATTCTTAAGGACGGAGACATCATCAACGTTGATGTTTCTACGTATTATGAAGGATATTATTCAGACTCCTCAAGGATGTTCCTAATCGGAGAAGTTTCTGCTGAGGCAAAGAAGCTTGTTGACGATGTAAAGAGATGCGTTGAGATTGGACTTGAGAATGTCAAACCCTGGACAACCCTGGGTGATATGGGCAGCAAGATCAACGAGTTTGCAATGTCCTGCGGATATGAGATTGTCAGGGAGATTGGAGGCCATGGAATTGGACTTGAATTCCACGAGGATCCCTATGTCAGCTACGTGACCAAGGCTGGAGAGGAAATGCTCATGGTTCCAGGTATGTGCTTTACGATTGAGCCCATGGTAAACATGGGAAAACACGACATTTATATCGATGATGACAACGGATGGACCGTATATACTGAGGATGGCACACTTTCAGCTCAGTGGGAGGTACAGATAGTGGTCACTGAGGACGGATACGAGATGATCTGCTGGTAAAAAATAACGAGCGGTTTATTGTCGGAAGAAAGAGCCTGATTTTGTTGACTGAAAAATTATCGAAAATTAAGTTTAGACTTATTTTGTGGCGAATTCTTAATAACTTGTGGATAACGTGTTTTCGGTAGACATAAAAATGTGGACAAGAAAGTCGATAAATAGGGCATTTGTGGAAAAATGACCCTGATATCTGATTTTTAATCCACCTCGATAATGGATGACTTGAGCGGTCAATTGGTTGCTAAATTACGATTTACAAGAATTTTGCATAGATTTAAGGGTGAGAAGGAGGACTGTGATGAACGAAAAATTTTACAATCTGTCGAAGGATAAGCAGGATAGGATGATTAACGGCGCAATCAAGGTATTTGCGCTTAATGGATACGATAAAGCAAGTACAGACATCATTATCAAGGAGGCTGGCATTTCCAAGGGCCTGCTGTTCCATTACTTTGGAAGCAAGAAGAACCTGTACCAGTTTGTGACTGAGTATTGTGCGAGATATATGATGATGGAGCTCTCTGCGGGGATATCAGACAGCAACAAGAACCTGTTTGACAGGATTAAGCTTGTCGAAGAGGCTAAGTTGAGAATGCTTAAGAACTACCCTTATCTTGATATGTTCCTCATCTCAATAAAGGGTGAGTCTGATGATGATGCGAAGGAATGCGCAGCAGAGTGGTCTGCGCAGATCGATGAGACCTACTTCAAGCTTCTCGACGAGAAGTCTGATGCTGATCTTGTCAGGGGCAATCTCTCAATCCAGAAGGCAAGGGAAATTGTGAATCTCTGTATGGAGGGGTATAAGAACAGGAAGTACCGGGAGGGCGCTGAGCCTGAGGCGGTTCTCGAAGGCTTCATGCCCTACCTCGACATCCTGAAAACGAACTTTACAAAATAAATCCTAAAACGGGTTTTGTAAAATAATACACGAAATAAGTTACAGGGTTACTTGTCCTGCTTGTACGGCAGATCGGCGGGATATGAGCCGCGGAGCTTCTGCATGGAGCGCTGAACGGCATCGCGGCTGTTCTTCCAGTCGGCATCCCTGTAGCGGTAGTCAAACTTATCACAGAACCATAAGACATCTTCGAGCATGCGGTCCATATTTTTTTCCATAAGGGGAAAAAGTATATCAGTGAGGGCTGCGTGCTCTTTTTCTGTCAGGGCGAGTCTTGCATTCTCCATGACCTCGCCGAAGTGGTGTACGCAGAAACCGTTGCAGTCCCTTATCATGTCAGAGAATTCCGGCTCCTTCTTGAACATGTAGAAGAAGGTGTCAAAGTATCTCTTGTAGCTCTCGCTGTAGTAATCACACATGAAGCAGCTCACGTCCTTGCGCCTTGCCCAGGCGGCAATGGGGTCCACTGGATCGCTGGAGGAATCCTTCTTTCCGAGAGGGAGCTTCTCCTTGAGGGTCGCCTTGACGGGAGAGTAGCTCTTAAACTGGCTCTTCATCTCCGCAATCAGCTTCTTGTAGTGGGTGCTCATGATGAGACCATTTCCCTGGGCGTTGCCGTAATCAAACATCTTCTTGAGATGGTATCTGCAGAAGCCCGCCTTGTCAGTGGCCTCGCGTACATCGCTCTGCATGTAGGAGGTTCCGAGAGTGTAATCGAGAGCCTTCTGCTCGAGATCGCGCTCTATGTGGCAGAAGGGACACTCGTCTCCTGACTTGAACGCATCTACCATGGGGATCTTGTATAATGCTTCTTTCATGTGATTTCTCCTTGGTAAAAATATGTGATAAAAGTATTCAAAGTAAATCAATACATTTTTTATAGTATAATCCATAAGTCAGTGGAATAGATACATTTATTTTGGTATACTGACATGGTCTTTTCGTTTGAGAAAAATAGCCAACAGGCTTTACGGATATAAAATAAATTAGCAGCGTAGCTGCGTTATT
>DCHL01000178.1:3759-6507 GCA_002317595.1 Lachnospiraceae bacterium UBA1753
CGAAGCAATTATTGAGTTTTGAAACGGCCACGGCGCGCAGAAGAGTGAGGGGAAATATGTCACTTAGAGAAACAGCCAGGGACAGACAGTTTTGGAAGACGCTGTTCAAGCTGATAATACCAATTACAATCCAATATTTTTTCGCACAGGCGGTCAATTCTGCCGACGTGTTCATGCTGGGGTATGTGGGACAGTCAGAACTGTCTGCGGTGAGCCTTGCCAATCAGTTCCAGTTCATCCTGATGGGAATCAACTATGGAATCTCCAGCGGAATAACAATCATGGCATCGCAGTACTGGGGCAAGAAGGATACTAACTCAATCCAGGCGGTCGTGGGAATCGCGTTAAAAATATGTCTTGCCATAACGGGCGTTATTGCACTTGGATGCGTTCTTGTTCCAGGATTCCTGATGAGTCTGTATACCTCAGACCAGGTGCTGATAGGAATTGGAGAGACCTATCTCAGGGTGGTAGGCCTATCCTATGTATTCAGTCAGATTTCGCAGATATACCAGTGTATGCTGCGCTCCTGCGAGCGGGCAATGCTTCCGACTGTTGTTTCAACTACGGCGCTTGGACTTAACGTGTTCCTTAATGCTGTGTTCATCTTCGGACTCTTCGGGGCCCCGAAGCTCGGGGTTGTGGGCGTGGCGCTGGCAACACTTATTGCAAGGGCACTGGAACTGGCGCTTTGTATGGCAGATGCAGCTAGAGGAGTATTGTTTAAACTTGATTTAAGAATTGTATTTGGGAGCCATAGGCTCCTGTTTAAGGACTTTCTGACCTACAGTATTCCTGCGGTTATCAACGATAGTACCTGGACGGTGGCGTTCTCGCTGTACTCATCGATTATGGGTCATATGAATGCCGATATTGTCGCAGCAAGCTCCGTTGTTACTACTGTCAGGGAACTGTTTACGGTTATCGGCTTCGCGCTCTGTGCTGTCTGTTCCGTGATGCTTGGAAACAAAGTCGGCGAGAACAAGCTTGAGGAGGCGAGGGCACAGGCGAGCCTGTTCTGCTATGTGACATTTGGAATCAGTGTGCTGACAGGTCTTCTGCTTCTGGCGGTGAGACCGCTGGTATTTAGTATTTTTGTCCTGTCAGACCGGGCTGTAGAATATCTCAGCATAATGCTGTATATCAGCACCTACTATGTGGTGGGGCAGATTATGAACACGCTGTTCATTGCTGGAATCTTCAGAGTGGGGGGCAACTCGCGCTGGGGAATGATATGCGACATAATCACCATGTGGGTGGTTTCGCTGCCGCTCGGAGTCATCTCGGCCTTCGTGTTAAAGCTCCCGCCGATGGTGGTCTATTTCATCCTCTGTCTGGATGAATTCTGGAAGGTACCAGCTGTTATTAAATACTACAAGAGCGAGAAGTGGCTCAAGAATATTACCAGGGAGTACGAGTAAAGGCGGCCGAAGCCGATAGGAGAAGAATTCAAGGAGAAGAATTTTAGAAGAAGAATTCAAGGAGAAGATTTGGGATGTCTGATACTGCAGATATTTTACAACAGAATAACGCGCAGATTAAGATATCAGTCAGGGGCCTTGTCGAGTTCATCCTTCGAAGCGGTGACATTGACAACAGGCACCACCAGGCCTCCGGCGATGCAATGCTTGAGGGTGGTAGGATCCACAGGATGATACAGCGCCGCATGGGTGGAGGCTACAGGGCTGAGGTTCCGCTTATCCACACTGTGGCTGAGGATGGCTACGACATCGTAATTGAGGGAAGGGCCGACGGCATTTTTGATGACGCCGAGAGTGGCTGCACCTTTATTGATGAGATAAAGGGTGTCTACAGGGACTTAAAGCGCATGAAGGAGCCTGTAATGGTCCATCTTGCGCAGGCAAAGTGCTACGGCGCTATTCTGCTGCTGCAGCATAACCTTGAGGCGGTGGGGATTCAGATGACCTACTGCAACATGGACACTGAAGATATCAAGAGATTCAAGTCCGTGTACAGTGCAGATGAGATCCTTGAGTGGTTTAATGACCTTGTGGCAGAGTACCGTAAGTGGGCAGACTTCCAGTTCAGGTGGAAGCAGACGAGACAGGCGTCAATCAAGGCGCTGGAATTTCCCTTTGAGTACCGCGAGGGTCAGAAGGACCTGGCGGCTGCGGTCTACAGGACAATCTACCATGAGAGAAGGCTGTTCCTCGAGGCACCGACGGGAGTAGGTAAGACTATTTCGACATTGTTTCCTGCGATTAAGGCGCTTGGAGAGAACCATGGCGACATGATTTTTTACCTGACGGCCAAGACTCTGACGGGAACGGTGGCCGTGAATACCATCGATATACTTGCGTCCCATGGCCTTCGGATGAAGACGGTGTTCATAACGGCCAAGGAGAAGATGTGTCCTCTTGAGGAGATGGAGTGCAATCCTGATATGTGTCCCTATGCCAAGGGGCATTACGACAGGATAAACGACGCAGTGTATGAGCTTCTGACTGAGAAGGATAATTTTTCCCGCGAGACAATAAGGGAATACGCCGAGAAGCATCAGGTGTGCCCCTTCGAGTTCGGACTCGACATGTCACTGTTCTCTGACGGGGTGATATGTGATTACAACTATGTCTTTGACCCGAATGTGTACCTGCGCAGGTTTTTTGCGGAGGGCGCCAAGGGTGACTATATATTCCTGGTGGATGAGGCCCACAATCTTGTGGACAGGGCCAGGGAGATGTACTCCGCAACGCTTTACAAGGATGATTTCACGGAGGCGAGGAAGCT
>DCHL01000178.1:6679-11944 GCA_002317595.1 Lachnospiraceae bacterium UBA1753
GACGAGGGGAGCTCTGTGCGCCGTGAGCTTCTCGACTTCTATTTCGAGGTCAGGCATTTCCTGAACATGGCGGAGATCATGGGGGATGATTATGTGATATATACACAGATGACGGAGGATGGCAACTTCTTTGTGCGTCTGTTCTGCGTCGACCCCTCGAAGAATCTGAGGATGTGCCTTGACAGAGGTGTTTCGACCATATTTTTCTCCGCAACACTGTTGCCGGTGACCTATTACATGGACCTGCTGTCCGGAGACCGAGGTGACTACTCTGTGTATGCGAGGTCATCCTTCGACCCTGCAAAGCGGGGCGTGTTCATTGCAAATGATGCGTCCAGCAGGTATACCAGCCGCGGACCGAAGCTGTTTTCCAAAATAGCGGAGTACATATATCGGATTGTCAGCGAAAAGGCTGGAAACTACATGGTTTTCTTCCCTTCCTACAGGTTCATGGAGGATGTGTACAACTGCTGGCCCGAGGACCTTGAGGACATGGAGGTCATCTGTCAGGCACCTTCTATGACTGAGCAGGAGAGGGAGGATTTCCTTGGCAGGTTCACGATGCTTGACGGAAGCGATGAGCGGAAAAAATTAGTGGACGGAGCTTTTCTCGACTTTGACATTCAGGAGGAGGGCGGCTCGCTTATTGGCTTCTGCGTCATGGGCGGAATTTTCTCCGAGGGAATAGACCTTCAGCACGATTCGCTGATTGGTGCTATAATAGTCGGAACGGGACTACCGCAGGTGGGACCGCAGCTTGAGATTCTCAAGGATTATTTTGATGGAGGCCGGGAACACAGCGGATTTGATTACGCTTACAGGATTCCTGGAATGAATAAGGTACTTCAGTCTGCAGGACGTGTCATCAGGACTGCAGAGGACCGCGGGGTGGTAGTGCTGCTTGATGAACGCTTCGGGCAGGGAAACTACCGTGCAATGTTCCCCAGGGAGTGGGAAAACATCGTGTATGGCAACATGGATGTGGTTACTGCCGCGGTTCGCCAGTTTTGGGAGGCGGAGACTGAGGAGACTTAGGGTTTGGCGAGGTCGACAATACTTAGAATTTTGCGGGGACGAAAAACTTTAGAATGGAGTGACAGAAAATTATGTGGGCATACGAAAGCGTATTTTATCAGATTTATCCTCTCGGAATGTGCGGCGCACCTTTCGAGAACGATGGAAAGGCCGAGCACAGGCTGAAGGTTGTGGACAACTACATTCCGCATATCAAGAAGCTTGGGTGTAACGCCATTTATTTTTCACCCCTGTTTGAGTCCGACACGCACGGCTACAACACCAGGGACTATTTCAAGATTGATGTGAGGCTTGGAGACAATGAGGACTTTAAGGAACTCGTGAAGAAACTCCACGCTGAGGGCATCAGGGTCGTACTTGATGGCGTGTTCAACCATGTGGGCAGAGGCTTCTGGGCATTTAAGGATGTTCTTGAGAAGCGCTGGGATTCGAGGTATAAGGACTGGTTCAACATCAGCTTTGACGGCAACTCAAACTACAACGACGGTCTGTGGTACGAGGGCTGGGAAGGCAACTACGACCTGGTGAAACTGAACCTGCGCAATGAAGAGGTTATAAACCATATTTTTGACGCGGTCAGATTCTGGGTGAGCGAGTTTGACATCGATGGCCTGAGACTTGACGTGGCATACTGCCTCGACAGGGATTTCTTAAGGCGGCTCCGCGACCTTGCCAACACCGTGAAGGAGGAATTCTTCCTGGTGGGCGAGACGCTGCACGGGGATTACAACCAGATAATGAACGATGGCATGCTTCACTCGGTTACAAACTACGAGTGCTACAAGGGGCTTCACTCATCCTTCAACAGCATGAACATGTTTGAGATAAATCATTCGCTGCTGAGGCAGTTCGGACCTGAGCAGTGGACCTTGTATAATGGTAAACACTTGTTATCTTTCGTGGATAACCATGATGTGTCGAGGGTGGCTTCGATTCTGCAGAATCCTAAGCATCTTCCGCTGATTTACGGTATTGCTTTTGGTATGCCGGGAATCCCCTGCGTGTACTATGGAAGTGAGTGGGGCGTCACGGGTGACAAGAGCCAGGGCGATCCTGCACTTCGTCCCTTTATCGAGAAACCAGAGTGGAACGAGCTAACTGATACCATCGCCGCTATGGCTAAGGCAAAGCGCGAATCGGCAGCGCTGAATTACGGTGCGTTCAAGTCTCTTGTCCTCACTAACAGGCAGTGCATCTTCGAGCGCGAGTGCGACGGCGATAGGGTGCTGGTAGCTGTGAATGCGGATGAGAATCCCTACACTGCGCACTTTGATGCAAGGGCTGGCAGGGCACACGACCTGCTGACCGGTGAGAGCATCGATTTTGGCGGTGGCACCGAGCTTAAGCCCTACTCTGTCATGTTCCTTCAGCCCTACTGATTTACTTGAAATGACGTACCCATAAGGCTATAATCTTTTCTATGAGAAGCCTTATCGATGAACTGAGAACAGAACATATTCTGAAACAAGAAGAATTTTCCGTACTCATTGAGAACTATAACGACGTAGATCTCAGTGAGTACGTTTTTTCTATGGCTTCAGGGCTCAGGGACGATATCTTCGGGGAAAAAATATATGTGAGAGGTCTTATAGAATTCTCAAATTACTGCCGCAACAACTGCTATTACTGCGGTATCAGGGCAGGTAACCTGCAGGCGGACAGGTACAGGCTTACGCAGCAGGAGATTCTGGAGTGCGCCCTTGAAGGGTACGAGCTGGGATATAGAAGCTTCGTCCTGCAGTCGGGCGAGGACCCGTGCTTTTCTGATGATGACATCTGCTGGATAGTCTCATCAATCAGGGAGAACCTTCCGGACTGCGCCGTGACTCTCTCGATTGGGGAGAAGAGCAGGAGTGCCTACCAGAGTTATTTTGATGCTGGGGCTGACAGGTATCTGCTTCGGCATGAGACTGCCCGCAGTGAGCACTACAGGAAACTCCACCCAGAAGAGTTAACACTTGATAACCGGATAAGGTGCCTTTATGACCTCAAGGAAATCGGGTACCAGGTGGGCTGTGGCTTTATGGTGGGCTCGCCCTATCAGACGGCGGACTGCCTTGCTGAGGATCTCCTGTTCATTCACGCTTTTGAGCCACACATGGTGGGAATTGGTCCTTTCATCCCGAGCGCGGGGACACCCTTCGCTGACAGGGCAGCAGGCTCGGTGGAACTTACACTGTTTATGATTGCCCTTATCAGGCTGATGCTTCCGCATGCCAACATTCCGGCGACCACGGCTCTTGGGACGCTGGACCCCATGGGACGCGAGAAGGGAATCAGGGCCGGGGCCAATGTGCTGATGCCCAACCTGTCCCCAGTGTCTGTGCGGAAAAAATATAGCCTGTACGACAACAAAATCTGTACTGGTGATGAATCTGCCCAGTGCAGAAGCTGTCTTGAGCGGCGGGTTATGGCAATAGGACATACGTTGGCAGTCGATAGGGGCGATGCTCCCGGATGGAGCAGGAAACTGTAATGCAACGAAAGGGTTTGCATCTGCAATCTGCGCTGCATTCCCGGAGATAGAGGAAACTATAGATATGGAGTGATGATCTAATGTATAAATACGACCCGAAATCGCTATGTGCGGATGAATTCATAAACCATGAGGAAATACTGAAGTCACTGGAATGGGCCGACGAGCATAAGTCGGACCGCGAGCTTGCACAGTCGCTTATTGAGAAGGCGAAGGAACTTAAGGGGCTCACCCACAGGGAGGCGTCGCTCCTTCTTGCCTGCGATATCCCGGAGATAAACGAACAGATTTTTTCCCTTGCGGAGCAGATTAAGAAGGATTTCTACGGGAACAGGATTGTGATGTTTGCGCCGCTCTATCTGAGCAATTACTGCGTGAATGGCTGTCTGTACTGCCCATATCATCTGAAAAATAAGCACATTCCGCGCAAGAAGCTCACCCAGGAAGAGGTCAGGCGGGAGGTCATAGCCCTTCAGGACATGGGTCACAAGCGTCTTGCCATCGAGGCTGGTGAGGACCCTGTCAACAATCCCATTGAGTACATCCTTGAGTGCATTAAGACGATTTATTCCGTGCACCACAGGAATGGTGATATCCGCCGCGTGAACGTAAATATTGCCGCAACCACGGTTGAAGAATATAAGATGCTGAAGGATGCGGGCATTGGAACGTATATTTTATTCCAGGAGACATACCACAAGGAGAGCTATCTGACTCTTCATCCCACGGGGCCGAAGCATGATTACAACTATCATACTGAGGCGATGGACCGTGCCATGGAGGGCGGAATTGACGACGTTGGACTAGGCGTTCTCTTTGGCCTTGATAAGTACCGCTATGAGTTTGTTGGTCTCCTCATGCATGCTGAGCATCTAGAGGCTGTGCACGGGGTCGGACCCCACACTATCAGCTTCCCAAGGGTGAAGAGGGCTGATGACATCAATCCCGATGACTTTGACAACGGCATAAGCGACGATATTTTTGCAAAAATTATTGCCTGCTGTCGTGTGTGCGTGCCCTACACTGGAATGATTATCTCCACCAGGGAGAGCGGCGACTGCCGAGAACGCGTGCTGAAGTACGGCATCTCGCAGATATCCGGTGGCTCAAAGACTTCTGTCGGTGGGTACTGCGACGATTCGCAGAGTGAAGCGAGCACCGAGCAGAGTGAAGATCATGCTGTTCAGACTGCTTCGGGTGCTGAGCGGAGTGAAGTGAGCACAGAACAGAATGAAGCGAGCACCGAACAGTTTGACGTGAGCGATAAGAGGAGCCTGGATGAGGTTGTGCGCTGGCTCATGGAAATCGGATATATTCCTTCCTTCTGTACTGCCTGCTACCGGGAGGGTAGGACTGGAGACAGGTTCATGTCGCTCTGTAAGAGTGGTCAGATTCAGAACTGCTGCCATCCTAATGCGCTGATGACGTTGAAGGAGTATCTTGTGGACTACGCGGGCAACGGGACTCGCGAAATTGGTGAACGTCTGATAGAATCCGAGCTTGCCAACATCCCTTCTGACAAGGTGAGGGAGACTGTTATCGAAAGACTCGGGCTTATTGAAGAAGGCAAGAGAGATTTCAGGTTCTGATTGCCTGGATGTAATCCTGTTCTTGGCGGGCGGAAAATATGTTTTGCAAGGCTGATTTGATGAATATGGAGAACGGAATATGGGACTTAATGATACTCCACGCGGAGAGAGAATTCACATAGCAGTTTTTGGAAAGAGAAATGCGGGGAAGTCGAGCGTGATTAA
>DCHL01000180.1:0-14456 GCA_002317595.1 Lachnospiraceae bacterium UBA1753
GTGTAGGGATACTGTTTTCGGGACTGAGATATTCCCTATTCCCAAGCAGGCAAAGCGTGAGATGCCGCAGCTCCATGACCTGCAGTTCATGAGCTATAAGAAGAAAAAGGGTGGCGACGAGCGCACATATACGACGATTGACTATTCATATATTTTTGACGTAGAAGAGGATTCATATGAGTACCGGGGGGATTACCCCGAGGAGAAAAAATTTGAGAGGTGAAATATGCTAAGAGTAAGACCATTCAGGCAGGGAGATGCCAGTGAGATAGTGAAGTGGTGTGATGAGGAGCTTGCATTCTACAAGTGGACTGCGGGAATAATGGGGCCGTTTCCACTCACAGAGGAGAGGCTGATTGAGGTGACCTCAGGGCGTGTCGATAACAAGAGGTACTTTCCATTTGTTGCGGAGTACGAGGGGAAGACTGTGGGATTTTTTACCATGCGTGACCCTGATGGACAGGACAAGGAACTTCGTTTTGGGTATGTGATTGTCTCTCCAGAAATCCGTGGAAAGGGCTTCGGAAGACAAATGCTTCTCAAGGGCATTAAGTTTGCCTTTGAGGTGTATGGTACAGATTCAGTTTCTCTCGGAGTATTCGAGAACAATCCAAGTGCCTACGCCTGCTACAAGTCTATTGGCTTTACCGAGAGTGGGCTGATTGAGGAATACGAGACTATGGGAGAGACGTGGAAGTGCATCGATCTTGTGTATAATCGGTGATGCTTTGTAGGCACGTTGAATATTTTTTGAAAGCGAGTAATATTTACCGATGAGCAGAGATTTGAATAATGCTACATCTACAGAAGGACTTCGTGACAATAGTATAAAGAGAGGAATCCTGTACGGTGTCAGTACAGGACCTGGCGACCCGGAACTTATGACAATGAAGGCGGTAAAGTGCCTTGAGCATGTGAGCGTGATCGCAGCTCCGCGCACGAGGGGCGTCAACAGCATGGCACTTGATATTGTGAAGGGCTGTGTGGATGTATCTGATAAGGAAATCTGCTTCCTGGATTTTGCAATGAAGAAGGATGAGGATATCCTGAATACCACCCATGATGAGCAGGCGAGGCAGATCGAGCAGTATCTTCTTGCGGGGAGGGATGTAGCAATGCTAAATATCGGAGATGCATCGATGTTCGGCACCTTCTGCTATATCAGGGATATTGTTCGCAGAGATGGCTTTGAGACTATTACGATTCCTGGCGTGACAAGCTTTAGTGCGTGTGCAGCTCTGCTGGGGCAGAGCCTTACTACAATGGGCGAGGTGATGACAGTTATTCCAGGCTCCTTTGACAATGTGTCTGAGGAACTCGACAGGACTGGATCCAAGGTTCTCATGAAGTCCGGCAGTTCACTTCCCGAGGTGAAAAAATTAATAGCCGAAAAGGGGCTTGTCGAGAAAACATCGATGGTGGTTAACTGTGGCCTTGAGAATGAGAGAGTGTATAAGGATATTACTCAGTCTGGAGATGACGAGGGATATTTTGTGACAATACTGGTTGAAGGGTAAAGAGTGGGGTTGACCATAACACATATTATGTCAACTATTTTTATATGATCGAACTAAAGAATCTCACAAAAAAATATAATGACTTCACTGCAGTTGATGGCTTGGAACTCACTATTAATACTGGTGAGTTTTTTGGTCTGCTTGGGCCTAATGGTGCCGGCAAGACTACGACCATAAGCATGCTCTCGACGGTACTTCTTCCAACTGAGGGCAGTATATACATTGACGGTGAACTGCTGACTCGAGCTGCTCAGAGGCAGAAGAGGAAACTGAGCGTTGTTACCCAGGAGTATTCCATGCGTCAGGATATGACAGTGGAGCAGGTCATGGAGTACCAGGGCCGGCTTTATTTTATGCCAAAGAAGGAGATTCGCGAGAAGACGGAGGAACTGCTACGGTTTGCCGACCTCTGGAATTATAGAACGCGTACCGTGCGTCATCTGTCGGGAGGAATGAAACGCAAGCTGATGGTATGCCGTGCACTAATGGTTGATCCTGAAATTCTCATACTCGACGAACCGACGGCTGGAATGGATGCGCTGGCAAGACGCCAGATGTGGCAGCTGCTCAGGCGCATCAATGAAGGTAATCTGACAATTATTCTCACCACACACTATATGGAAGAGGCTGAGACCCTCTGCGATAGGGTTGCCTTGATTAACAAGGGACGGCTCGGGTATGTTGATACCCCTCGTGGCCTCATCGATGAACTTGGAGGGTTCTGTGTGGAAGTAAGAGATGCAGAGTCTGACGGACAGAGTGAGAATTCTGCTGGAACGGGTGAGACTGCTAAGGGACTGAGTGCAGGCCACGTTACCTACAGCAGATATTTTTCAACAAGGCAGGAGGCTATTGCCTTTCTGCAGGAGCAGAATGAGAACGCATCACTTCGCGTGACGACGCTTGAGGATGTGTTCGTGGAGCGGATGAAACAGTAAAAATGGGAATTATCACAGTTCTTTGGGAAAAGTGGATAGAGTTTAAGCGGGATTTCTACAAGATAACCCTGGCAGCCATGATTACGCCAGTGATGTACCTCGTTATTTTTGGCATTGGTGTGCAGACATCTTCGCATGGAGAACCGTACCTGAATTACCTCATTCCAGGTATTGTTGCAATCTCTACGATGACAGGAAGCTTTGGCGCCATCACTCAGAATATGAGTGTGCAGCGACTGTATGAGAAGGCGCTCGACCAGGTCATGATCTCGCCTACACCGCTCTGGCAGTTTATTCTCGGCCAGATAATCGGCGGAAGTTTGCGCGGCATGTACTCAGCCGTGATCATTATGCTGCTTGTGACACCAATCCATACAGGTCTGACCTTTGGACCGATGGCATGGTTTGTGATGTTCCTGAACGGAACTGTTTTTGCAACCATAGGCCTGACTCTTTCATTTCTGGCAAAAACCTATGCCGATGCCCCGAAATACAATGCTTACATCATTGTGCCGATGTCGTTTCTGTGCAACACCTTTTTCTCCGTTGAGCAGATGCCAAACGGATTCAGGCAGGTTGTGGCACTGTTGCCCCTGTCCCAGGCGAGCGGGATGATACGAGCATTGTCCCACGGCGAGGGCATAGGAATAAGTGGAATAATAATACTCCTTGTGTATATTGTGGTGTTCTCCTCAATGTCAGTTGGATTCATTTATAAAAAGAAGAACCTATAGATTATGAGTACTATTCGTGGAAAAAATATAATCGAGAAGATATGTCTCTTTGTGGTGGCCACGGTGGCGAGCACTGTGTCGCTCGTTCTCATTGGTTCTGCGTTATGTAAACCTATCTTTGCGGCGCAGCTCCAGGCTCCTGAACTTGGAAGATATGGCATGACTCCAATATATGCGCAGGACGTTAAGGATGGAGTTTATGATATTTCTGTAGAGAGCAACTCCAAATTTTTTAAGATAAATAAGGCAGTGCTGACGGTAGAAGATGGTGAGATGTCTGCGGACATTACTATTGGAAGCCACAGCTATCTGTATGTGTTCATGGGTGTAAGGAAGGACGCTGAGTCAGCTGGCGAGAGAGCATGGATTACTCCGGTGGAAGACGGTGATAACTATATTTTTCACATCCCTGTTGAAGCCCTTGATAAGCCGATAGACTGCGCTGCCTACAGCAAGCGTAAGAAGAAGTGGTATGATAGGCAGCTTTTATTTGATGCGACGAGTCTTCAGGAGGATGCACTGAAAATAGAGCTGCCGGATTACGATGCTATCGAGCAGGGGCTGCAGCTGCTGGGTGAGGGCGGAACTGACTATGATGCACAGGTTGATTCCGAGGAACTGCTCGGGGCGGTGGAGGTTCCCTATGAAGATGGAGAGTACTCAATCGATGTGAGCATGACTGGCGGGACGGGACGTGTCGCCATCAGTTCGCCGACTCTTCTGATTGTAAAAGATGGCCTAGCCTATGCGAAGATTCTCTGGAGCAGCTCCCACTATGATTACATGATTGTCGGAGGCCAGAAATATCTTAACGAGAACAGGGATGGTGGAAATTCGTATTTTATTATCCCTATTCCGGAAATGGACACGGTCATTCCTGTGATTGCAGATACAACGGCGATGGAAGAGCCAGTTGAAATTGAGTATTCGCTGACCTTCTATGAGGATACAATCGGCAATAAGGGCCAGATTCCGCAGGAGGCGGCGAAGAAGGTTCTTCTCGTGGCACTGATTATTGTGGCTGTTGGTGGGATTTTTGAACTGCTTCGCAGTCGGCGGAAAGGATAGATGCAGGTAATGTGGTTATGGATTCTGGCAACGCTGCTGGCATTCTTTGTTAAAGGGCTGTGCGGCTTTGCAAATGCGCTTGTCTTTAGCGCGGTAATCGGATTTGGGGCTCCTAATGTCAATATCTCGCCAGTTGAAATATGTCTGAGTTTTCCAAGTAACGTCATCATGACCTGGAAGACACGCCGCAATCTCAAGGCAAGGATTTATGTACCACTGGTTCTACTTGTGCTTGCAGGAAGCATACCAGGGGCATTTTTTCTGAAAAATGTTGACGCCCAGATTCTGAAAGTTTTTTTTGGTGTTGTGGTTGTGCTGATTGGAGTGGAGATGCTCCTTCGTGAGTACAGCAGCCTGCAGCTCAAGGAATCAAAGATCCTGCTGGTGGTTATAGGAATTATCTCTGGTGCGATGTGTGGCCTCTTCGGTATTGGCGCACTTCTTGCGGCGTACGTGAGCCGCGTTACCAGAAGCGGTGATGAATTCAAGGCAAACATCAACGCCGTGTTTGTCTTTGAGAATATCTTTAGGATAATCCTCTATGCCGCAATCGGGGTAATCAATCTGACAAGCCTTAAGCAGACAGCAACGCTGTTTCCATTTATGCTTATAGGTCTCTTCGCAGGTATGAAGAGCAGCAGCTATCTTGACGACAAGCTGGTGAAGAAGATTGTCATTTCGTTTCTTATACTATCGGGAATTATCCTCGTGGTAAAAAATATTTGATGTTGATCTGACAAAATGCAGATGGTAAATTGGCGAGCAAGTTGCGAAGCGGATTGCGTTAGAGCTGCGAAGCGAAGCGGATTGCGAATGTCCGCTTTACATAAAAAGTGCTGTTGCTTGGTATAAGGGTGTAATTGCTTGGTATGAAGGTGTTATTGTACGAGTTGAGGTTGACATAACTCGAATTGGACTGGGATTATAGTTAACATAAGGCAATTTTGCCTGTGTTTTAGTTGACATAAAAGTGAATATCAGTTGACATAACTGTCGCCCATAGTTGACATAAGTAGGAATCTGTTGGTTGGAAGTTAACATAAAGCATATAAATATAGTTAACATAATTGCTTATCTGGTTTACATAATCGCATATTTGTTTACATAATGGTGATATGCGAGTTGACATAACTGCTATTTTGTTTGATATACTGGTTGGACTGGATAAATTTGATCAGCCAATACGTACAGTATGTCTGTATATGTCTGTATTTGTCTGCAGTTGTCTGTGTATGTCTGTATTGCGGAATAGTATAGGCTTGTGGTGAAAATACGGCATGAGCCGATACGCTCAAAACGAAATATGTATAGGCGCATTGGCGTTAAGGCGATTGAGCCTATATTATCAGGAAGTGGTACTGTATTGGCTAAGTACAGAAATGGATATTAGCCAATACTAATGAGAAGAGCATTGCAGCTGATTTGTATTGGCTCTGACCGGAATGTTTTAGGGAGCCGATACAATTCAGAAATTTCTGGTATAGGCTTGCAGTGCAATTACGAGATGAGCCAATATCAAGCGGAGGGAGAAGCAAGAAACACAGGGAAAAGCAAAGCTGGAAAGGGAAGAAAAAAAATAATCGGAATTAGTATTGACAAACCAAGTTAGATATATTAAACTCTCATACAGTTAGATTAGACTAATCGAGTTAGTGATGTAAAACATTTTGAAAGGAATTGAGATATGAATCTTTCTGAAGCAAAAGTTGGAGAGGATGTTGTTGTGAAGGATATCGTCACGGACGATGAGGAATTAAAGAGCTTCTTGTTTTCGCTCGGCTGTTACAGCGGTGAATCTGTAACTGTGGTTTCGAGGAAACTTGGAGGCTTTGTTCTCTCAATTAAGGATGCCAGATATAACATTGATGCAGATCTGGCAAGGGCTATCGAAATCTAGAACTGAGCTATCGAAATCTAGAACGTGCTATCGAAGTCTGTATAAGAACTGTTAAAGTTGAAAAAAGGGAATCGGAGGGTTCCATTTTTTTATAGGCAAGGGTTAGGATAATCTAACTCGCAATTAAGAATCTTGGGAGGAAGAAAACGATGAGGATTGCATTAACAGGAAATCCGAACAGTGGTAAGACCACAATGTACAATGCGCTTACCGGACGCAATGAAAAAATTGGAAACTGGGCAGGAGTAACAGTTGACAGAAAGGAAAGTGGTATCAAGAAGGCATACTATGATGGCGAGAAGGATGTGATTGCCGTGGATCTGCCGGGTGCATATTCCATGTCGCCGTTCACTTCTGAAGAGAGCATCACCAGCTCATATGTAAAAAATGAGAACCCGGATGTCATCATCAACATCGTTGATGCTACCAATCTCAGCAGAAGCCTGTTCTTCACAACGCAGCTTCTTGAACTCGGTATTCCTGTTGTTGTAGCTCTTAATAAGAGTGACATTAATGAAAAGAAGGGCACAAAAATCCAGGTGGATAAGCTTTCGGAAAAGCTTGGCTGCCCGGTAATTGAAACAGTATCGACTGCTTCAGATGGACTTAAGGAAGTTGTAAACAGGGCTGTCGGAATTGCAGGGGGAGAGCAGAAGGCTCCCTATTCGCAGGGAGATATCAACCTGCATGATAAGGTCGAGGTTGAGAAGGCTGATAGAAAGAGATTTGATTTTGTCAATGGCATTGTCAAGGATGTTGAGACAAGAAAGATTCTTACGAAGGAAAAAAATGTCGGTGACAAGATTGATGCAGTATTAACTCATCCAGTATCCGGACTTATTATTTTTGCGGCAATTATGTTCCTGGTGTTCTACATCTCACAGTCGACGCTTGGAACCTGGATTGCAGACTGGCTGGTAGGCTGGATTGATGCTTTTCAGGGATGGGTTGGAGATATGATGGCTGATGCCAATCCACTTCTCTATGCACTCTTGGTCGATGGAATCATCGGTGGTGTTGGAGCGGTAGTAGGCTTCCTTCCACTTGTAATGGTTATGTATTTCCTCATTGCACTTCTTGAGGATTGCGGATATATGTCACGTGCGACAGTCGTTCTTGATCCCATCTTCAAGCGCGTAGGTCTTTCTGGAAAGACAGTAATTCCAATGGTTATTGGAACGGGTTGCGGAATCCCTGCAATTATGGCATGCCGTACCATCAGAAATGAGAGAGAGAGAAGAACCTCTGCAATGCTTGCAACATACATGCCTTGCGGAGCCAAGCTTCCTGTAATCGCACTTTTTGCAGGAGCATTTTTCGCAGATTCAGCATGGGTTGGACCACTTATGTACTTTGTTGGAATAGCACTTATCCTTCTTGGGGCATTACTTGTGAAGGCAATAACAGGCATGAAGTACAGGAAGTCATTCTTCATTATTGAGCTTCCTGAATATAAGGTACCAAGTCTCAAGTTTGCTTTCGGTTCGATGATTGAGCGCGGTAAGGCATACATTATCAAGGCTGGAACCATCATTCTCGTATGTAACACAGTTGTTCAGATCATGCAGTCCTTTGATACACATTTCCAGGCCGTGGAGGAAGGAATGGAAAATACTTCTATTCTTGCAACGGTTGCATCACCGTTTGCATACCTGCTGGTACCTGTAGTCGGTTTTGCTGCATGGCAGTTGGCGGCTGCTGCAATTACAGGCTTTATCGCAAAGGAAAACGTAGTTGGAACTCTGGCAGTATGCTACGCAGTAACGAACTTTATCGATACAGAGGAGCTTGCGCTTGTTTCTGGTGGAAACGAAGTTGCAGCAGTTATGGGACTTACCAAGGTTGCAGCGCTTGCATACCTTATGTTTAACCTTTATACACCTCCCTGCTTCGCCGCTATTGGAGCGCTTAACTCTGAACTTAAGAGCGGCAAGTGGCTTCTTGGAGCAATCTGTCTTCAGCTTGCAACCGGCTTCACAGTAGGTTTCCTTGTGTACCAGGTTGGAACATTCGTTACAACGGGAAGCCTTGGCGCAGGATTTGCAGGTGGACTGACAGCTGTCATCATTTTCGCTGCTGTCATAAGTGGACTGATTGTAAAGGCGAACAGAAGTATTGATACAGAGTATGCCCTGAGTAAGGCATAATCTGGAGTAGGAAAGGGGCAATAATGGAAAATATAATCATTACTGTATTGCTGGTATTAATTGTAGGCTCCGCTATTTTTTACATCTGGAGAGCAAAGAAACGTGGAAGCAAATGTATAGGATGCCCTATGTCAGCAAGTAGTTCGTGTCATTGCTCCGGCAATAGTAAGGGAAAAAAGGATTAGTTAGACAATACATACCTTTAAAGGAGCAGATATGGATCAGAAGAAAATTAGCAGATCAAAGGAAGACTATTTAAAGGCTGTGTATGTGGCAATAGAAAAGCATGGTTCCTGCAGGAATCTGGATGTATCAAAGCGACTTGGAGTGTCTAAATCAAGCACCTGTATTGCTATAAAAAAGCTGGAAGAGGAGGGATTCGTCAGGAAGGATGACTGGCGAATCCTGCTTACAGAAAAAGGACAGGAGGTAGCGGGCAGATTGTATGAAAAAGATAATTTTTTCGCCTGTTGGTTTAGAAAAATTGGGGTCAGTGAGGATACTGCCATTTCGGACGCCTGCAGGATAGAGCATGTCATTTCGGAAGAAACATACTGGAAAATAAGAGGATATCTGGAAAAGATAGGAAAGGAGCTGGCAGAATGAAGTACGGAAAGCTGGTAACATTTATTGGTGGAGTCCTTATGGGAACTGCAGGAGTTGCAGTTCTTTCAAGCAAGGATGCTAAGAAGGCATATACACACTGCACTGCGGCTGTTCTTAGAGGAAAAGACAGCATTATGAAGACTGCAGCAGATGTTAAGGAAAACTGTGGTGATATCTATGCGGATGCGAAGGATATCAATGAAAAAAGATATGAGGAGCAGAAGGAAAGGGAGTTTGAAAACGCAAAGGCTGTAGTTGAGCAGTATGAGCAGGAAGAATGGGCTGATTTTGCGGAAGAGAATGAGTAAAAATGCGATACATCATTTTGCATGAATCTGATAAAAGAATACGAATCAAAACGCCTATTCTGAATATGTCCATGAGACAGGCAGACCTGCTGGAATATTATTTGAAAAATATTCCCGGTGTGCTCGAGGCTTCGGTAGATGAAAGAACTGGAAATGCAACAGTAATTTTCAAAAGAAAGATGGAGAACAAGAAGGCTGTTCTTGAGGAGGCCCTTTCTGTATACGATGAGACCAAAGAGGAAGTGGCTGCGCTGGTTCCTGAAGAAACGGGGCGGGCAATGAACAGAGAGTACCAGGAAAGACTGGTATTCAAAGTGCTTTTCCATAATCTTTCAAGAATATTGCTTCCATTAAGTATTAGAAGAATCAGAACAATTGCAAAGAGCATACCGTTTCTCATTAGTGCTGTAAGTGTAATTTTTAGCGGAAAACTGAGGGTTGAAGTCCTTGATGGAACAGCTATTGCAGCTTCAGTCCTGAGAGGAGATTTCACATCGGCCTCTTCTATTATCTTCCTGCTTGAAAGCGGAGAGATATTAGAGGAATGGACCAGGAAAAAATCAATAGGGGACCTGGCGAGAACCATGTCCCTTAATATTGACAATGTCTGGCTTGAGACGGCCAGCGGTGAAATCCATATTCCTGTTAATCAGGTCAATATTGGAGACCATGTGATTGTAAGAACCAGTGATGTCATTCCACTTGATGGAAAACTCTGCTCTGGTGAGATTACAGTAAATCAGTCCACTATGACCGGGGAATCAGAGCCTGTTACAAAAAATATCGGCGGATATGTGTATGCTGGAACTGTTGTTGAAGAGGGTCAGGGCATCGTAGAAGTTACCAGAAAAAGTGGAACTGGAAAGTATGATCAGATTGTCCAGATGATTGAGGAATCTGAAAAACTCAAATCTGATACGGAGGCAAAGGCATACCGGCTGGCGGATTCTCTGGTGCCCTACAGTTTTATCGGGTTTGCTCTTACGGCTCTGTTTACGGGAAATATAACTAAGGCACTGTCCTTCCTGATGGTTGATTATTCCTGCGCAATGAAGCTATCGATGCCGCTTGCCGTTTTGTCTGCAATCAAAGAAGCAAGGGAATATGGGATTTCAATTAAGGGCGGAAAATTTATGGAGCTTGTGTCACAGGCGGACACGGTAATTTTTGACAAAACCGGAACCCTGACCTACGCAACGCCTAAGCTGATGGAGGTAATCACCTTCGGGGACAACAACCCGGATGAGATGCTTAGAATAGCTGCGTGTCTTGAGGAACATTATCCTCATTCAGTAGCCAACTCCATTGTAAATGGAGCTCTTGAAAAAAATCTGAAGCACGACGAACTACATTCCAAGGTGGAATATATTGTTGCCCACGGAGTCAGCAGCTTTATCGGAGAGAAGAAGGCGGTAATTGGAAGCTACCATTTCGTCATTGAGGATGAAGGTGCCAAAATTCCAGAGGGAGAAATCCAGAGGCTCGAGGGGATAAAGGAAGAATTCTCGAGGGTGTTTCTCGCAATTGACGGTGTTCTGGCAGCTGTGCTCTGTATTTTTGACCCGGTAAGGGTGGAGGCTAAGGAAACAATAAGTAGCCTTCATAAGCTCGGGATATCAAATATATGCATGATGACCGGCGATAACAGAAAAACTGCAGAAAGTGTGGCTGCTTCGCTTGGAATCGATATTTTTCAGGCGGAAGTACTTCCTGAGGACAAAGCTAAGTTTGTAAAAAAAATGCGTGAGCAGGGACATAAGGTTATTATGGTTGGAGATGGCGTAAATGATTCTCCTGCTTTATCGGAAGCAGACATAGGCATTGCCATTGAATCAGGAGCTGCCATCGCTAAGGAGATAGCAGACATTACCATATCCTCGGAGAACCTGACTTCGCTTGTTATGCTGAGACGAATCAGCAGGGAATTGATGGACAGGATAAATGGCAACTATCGTTTTATTGTTGGATTTAATTCGGCGCTGATAGCACTTGGACTTGCAGGGGTTATCACTCCCTCGTCCTCGGCCCTGCTTCATAATGGGTCGACGATTATGACAGGTGTTAAAAGTACAACCAAGCTCATAGAAAGAGGGTGAGCCGATGCAGGTATTGTCACAATTTCATGATCTTATTTTATGTATTATCTCGGCACTTGAGGCCAGAGATCCCTACACAAGTCATCATTCGTCAAGGGTTGCTGAGATGACGGAAAAAATATGTGAACTGATTGGACTGGATGAGGAAGAAAAGGAAATCTACCATATCGCCGCTCATCTTCACGATGTCGGAAAAATAGGAATCAGGGATTCCGTTCTTTTAAAGGAGGGGAAACTTGACGACGAAGAATGGGAGATGATGAAGTCGCATTCAATCCAAGGGTATAATATCCTGATGAATGCAAGCTCCTTTGAAGTAGTTGCAGGTGTGGTCAGATCCCATCATGAGAGATATGATGGCAAGGGATATCCGGATGGACTAAAGGGTGAAAGCATACCCCTTGGGGCAAGGATAATTGCAATCGCAGATTCCATCGATGCCATGGTATCCGATAGGCCTTACCGAAAAGGGATGGACACTAATATCTGCAAGGAGCAGATTGAAAAAAATATTGGAATCATGTATGACCCGTCAATCGCCAGGCAGGTGATTGCGCATTGGGATGAGGTTCTTAAAAGCCGGGAAAATGAGTCAAACAGCTGCATAAATCCTGCAGTCATATTTTATTAGACATCTTATTTCGTTTGAAGTATTATAGGTTAGATGTGTATAAAAAAATGAACTGTGGAGGATTCGAGATGAGAAAGAAATATTTTGTTGCAGCAGGCCTTGTATTGCTGATGGGATGCATGACAGCATGCGGACAGAGCGCGAAAGATGCGCAGGGTGTAAAAGAAACACAGGAGTCGAGCGAACCCGAAGAGGCAAAAATCAAGATACTTGATAACGAGGACAGTGGTTCATCTGAATATACAACATATGAGTTTGAGACCTATGATGGGGAAAGTGTTGTTATTGATTCAAGCAATATTGTTTCACAGGAGCATGACGATAATCCTTTGGAATCGGCACTGGTGCCTTCTGATGCAGAGGTGGTTGCACCTGGAAGAGATTACGTGTATCTGGCAGATGATGCATATTACTACGTTGAGGATGCGGTAAAAAATCTTGTTACAAAGGCTAATAAGGGTGAGGCTGCTGCTCAGACTGAAAGTGCTGCAACTGGAGATGAAGTATTTTCATGCGATGATTATTCTATTTCCTATAACCCGGCTGATTTTGTGGTAAGTGATGTAAGAGGATTCATCCAGCTATTATACTGTAATGAAAGTGTCCAGTGTGCGGGATCTAATGAGATTCTTATTTCAAAGGACGAAGGAGTGACAGTTGATGAGATAATAAATGCAATTGCCGGAGAAGAGACGGATATGATTTCAGATGGATGTATTGGGGCGCAGGAAATCCCTGTTAAACTTTACTCAAGAACGTCTGATGCACCTGTTGAGAGTGACCTGCCACTTACATTGGTTGATTCATTTACAGTAATGCAGTGTGGAACTGGCACAATTACAATCGAGGTAATAAGAACTGTTGGCGAGGGTGATGAAATCGATATGACAATCGAGGGAGCATTCACTCATGCATTAGAGACCTTTGCTCTTAATAATTAACTAGAGTTATTATGCGCAGAGCAGAGATCAGGGTAATTTGGGCATAAATGAATTTTGAGGGGCTGTCGCTTCTGGTGAGAAATCATCAAAGCGACAGCCCCTTTTTGTGTTACAGTAATTCGCGAATCATTTCGGCTGTATATATCACTGACTTTGCACCTTCTGCCTCGATGCGGTAGAGGGCGTTGGCTGCGACATGCTCGGCTGCCTGCTCGAGGTCGCGGATGCCGCTGGTATTGCGGAATACGTCGATGATGGCATCAAGACCGTCCTCTGTTATTGTACACTCTTCGGGCGTGAGGCCGATTCGCTTCAGAATCTTCGGGAAGGTGAAACCCGTGAAGATTGCCTTCTTCTCGTCGAAGGTGTAGTCGGGCAGTTCAATGACTGCAAATCTTGACATAAGAGGTGCGCTTATCTGACTGCGCTCATTCGCTGTGGCAATTGGGTAGACACCACCTGTGGGGATGTTACACTCAATGTAGTTGTCCGTGAATCCAAGATTGTCAAGAAGCGTCAGGAGAACATCCGCGGGATTTCCGTTGCCCTTTCCTGCTGCTGCCTTGTCGAGCTCGTTGATTATGAAGACGAGGTTAGAACTCTCGGCCTTTTCAAAAGCCTCCATGATGAGACCAGGCTTTGCGTTTGAGTATATCCTCGAGCTTCCAGTGAGCTGCTCGGGATCGTTAATTGAACTCATCTCAAGAGTTGTCCAGGACATCTTCAGGATTCTTGCGACTGCATAAGCAATCTGAGACTTTCCAGTTCCTGCCGGTCCGATAAGAAGAAGACCGTAGGCGGGGAGAGTATGGGTCCTGTTAATCTGGATGATGGTTTCAATGATTCTCTGCTTAACTTTTTCCATGCCATAGAGCTCTTCGTCGAGAATGCGTCTTGCCTCGACGGGATCAATGGATGGGAAGTAATTATTTTTCCAATGGATGCTGAGCATGATTGAGAGAGCGCGCAGTGCATGGCGGCGTTCCTCGGGGGTCACTTCGCTTGAACGGGCAATGGCAAGATTCCTCTTGGCCCAGAGCTTGATGTTGTCGGGCAGAGTGTTGCCGGCGCAGGTGATGAAGTCTGTGATGCTCTGGATGCTGGTGAGCTTCATGCTGTCAGCATCTTCGATGTCATCGATATCGGTCTCTTCCTCGGCAGGAGGCTCACTCTGGAACAGCCTGTCCAGCATGAATTGGAGGAAACCGTTCTCACCGGAGAGCTTTGTGCCTCTGACAGCGATGCCTGTCTCTAATATTTTATAAATGCCGTAGCCCTCGGGAGTGTTGGCGCCAGAAAGCCTCACCATGATATGGTTCTCTCCGAGCCACTTCACCAGGCTCAAAAATCTTGAGTCTATTTTGAGGATGTCTTCTGAAATGCTCTCGCCCTCAGCATCGAGCACAAAGGCTGAACCCTTGACTGGACTTGTGAACATACCGCAGGAGTGGTGCATAAGCTTCCCTGATTTGTTGCTAAGGACAATTATTGGATTGTCTTTGTCGGCGAAATCCTTATCTGAACGGAAGGTGGTATAGGTGTAATCAACCTTGGCCTCCTCCTCTTTTTTTGC
>DCHL01000180.1:14575-22466 GCA_002317595.1 Lachnospiraceae bacterium UBA1753
CTCCACTTCCTGCTAATCTTACACTTTTTTTGTTCGTATAGCAAATGCGGGCCATTTTATGTGCGCTGGGGCAGGTTCAAGGAAACGCACATAGGTTCCTGGAGGGTTCTTATGTGCGGGGAGGAGAACTCGAGGAATGGCACATACTGCGTGCGGAGAATATTATGTGCACGAGGGCGGGGATGTGGAAATGCACATATAATCATAAAAATCATGAAACCGCTAATTTCATATTTTTTCTCACAAGTATTGCTTTTTTTTGAATAATAATGTATTATTTGCAGGTCGATTAGTATTTTTATTCACGTTTCTTGCATTTTCGACATCAGTTTTTGTATTTTTATTCATAATAATGAATGATAAATGAATAATACGTAGAAAGAAGGAATAATTATGGAAAAAGTTGTATTAGCTTATTCAGGTGGACTTGACACTACAGCGATCATCCCTTGGCTCAAGGAGACATACGGATATGAGGTTGTATGCTGCTGTATCGACTGTGGACAGGGCGAGGAGCTCGATGGACTCGAGGAGAGAGCACAGCTTTCTGGAGCATCAAAGCTCTATATTGAGGACATCATTGATGATTTCGCTGAGAACTATATTATGCCCTGCGTTCAGGCTGGTGCTGTATATGAGCACAAGTATCTCATGGGTACAGCAATGGCTCGTCCTGGAATCGCAAAGAAGCTTGTTGATGTAGCTCGTGCAGAGAACGCAGTTGCTATCTGCCACGGTGCAACAGGTAAGGGCAATGACCAGATTCGTTTTGAGCTTGGCATCAAGGCGCTCGCTCCTGATATCAAGGTTATCGCTCCCTGGAGAGATGACAGATGGCAGATGGATTCTCGTCAGGCAGAGATTGATTACTGCAAGGCTCATGGAATCGACCTTCCTTTTGGAACAGACCAGTCTTACAGCCGTGACAGAAATCTCTGGCACATCAGCCACGAGGGCCTCGAGCTTGAGGATCCTTCAAAGGCTCCGAACTATGATCACATGCTTGTTCTCGGTGTTACACCTGAGAAGGCTCCTGATGAGTCAGTTGATGTCACAATCACATTTGAGAAGGGTGTTCCTACATCTGTAGACGGAAAGAAGATGAAGGTTGCTGACATTATCAGATATCTCAACGAGCTCGGTGGAAAGCACGGAATCGGTATTGTTGATATCGTTGAGAACCGTGTTGTTGGTATGAAGAGCCGTGGTGTATACGAGACTCCTGGCGGAACAATTCTCATGGAGGCTCATCAGCAGCTTGAGGAGCTTGTTCTTGACAGAGATACACTTTCTCTTAAGAAGGATCTCGGCAACAAGATGGCTCAGATTGTATACGAAGGAAAGTGGTTCACACCTATCCGCGAGGCAATCACTGCATTTACTACATCTACACAGCAGGTTGTTACTGGCGAGGTTAAGCTCCGTCTCTACAAGGGCAACATCATCAAGGCTGGTACTACATCACCCTACTCACTCTACAGCGAGTCACTTGCTTCCTTCACAACTGGTGATATGTACGATCACCACGATGCAGAGGGATTCATCACTCTCTGGGGACTTCCTCTCAAGGTTCGTGCAATGCGCATGAATGAGCTTAAGAACGAGAATAAGAAGTAAGAGATTGGGTTGAATCTATGCACTAATAATCAAAGCATTACAGAGCTGCTACCTTCGGGTGGCGGCTCTTTTTGTTTCTTGGGGACATTTTAGGAGAGTTTCCTTTGCAGGATTCATAGGCTTCTCAGGGCGGACTACTTGGGATGGCATGCTTTATGTGCCATGAGATGAAACTATCGTATCGCACATAAGAAATATCTTGGAGTTTATGTGCGGATTAACGAACCCTGCGTGGCGCACATAAAATAGAACGAACAGGAAAATGCAAAGCATAAAGAATAGAGCTAACCAGGAAAATGCAAAACATATGCAAAAGAAAAATTTCACGAAATTAGTGCTTGACTCTCCCCCTAAGGGGAGCATTTATTCTCATCTCGTAGCAAAGAAAAGACGTTTAGAAAATGAAACAGGTTTTCAATCCTGAAAAGGTGAATCGAGCCGTGGGGAACGCGGCCGTGAGAGGAGGAACGAGATGAAAGGAAATTGTATCAGTGTAAAGAATGTATCGAAGTCATTCGGGGACCGCAAGGTTGTGGACAATCTGAGCTTTACTGTGGGAAGAGGAGAAGTGTTCGGGCTGCTCGGTCATAACGGAGCGGGAAAGAGTACAACAATTGACATGATTCTGGGACTTAAGGCTCCGGATGAGGGGGAGGCAACAATTCTTGGAATGGATGCCTCCAGAAACAGGAAGAAGGTCTTTGAGAAGGTCGGGGTACAGCTCCAGCACACTCAGTACCAGAGCGGAATCACGGTTGAAGATGCCTGCGAGGAGTACGGTGCGCTGTATAAGGAGCCGGCAGACTATGGCGAACTTCTGAAGCAGTTTGGACTTGCTGGACTCAGGAAGAGTACTGTGTCAAAACTTTCAGGTGGAGAGCGGCAGAAACTTTCTGTGGTCCTTGCCCTGATCGGAAAGCCTGAGGTTGTATTTCTTGACGAGCTGACGACTGGACTTGACGTGGTGGCCAGAAGGGAAGTCTGGAGAACACTTAAGAACCTGAAGGAACGCGGCCTCACAATTTTTCTCACGACACATTATATGGAAGAGGCACAGGCACTATGCGACAGGCTCTGTATCATAAAGAGTGGGGAAAAAATAACAGAGGGCACGATTGAGGAAGTGATAAGTAATTCCGGGCAGAGCAATCTCGAGGAAGCATACCTGCACTATATGGGATTTGATGAGACGGAATTTTGAAAGGAGATTTTACGATGAGAAGATTTTTGAAGATGTATAAGGTTGAACAGAAGCTGTTTCTGATGAGCCCGGATGTAATTATTTTTAACCTGCTGATGCCACTGGCGTCGTTCATTCTGATTTCGCTTATTGCCGGGAGCAAGAGTGCGGCGCAGACTGGACTTACCTATCTGCAGAGCTCATATGTTGCGCTTTCGACTGTAGGAATCTGCTGCAGTGCATTTATGAGCATACCGATCTCGCTGGTGGAATACCGCTCGCAGGGTGTGCTGAAGAGAATGTACTGCAGTCCCTGCTCGCCGACCTGGCTGCTGGCGTGTGATACTATAGCGAGCGGTGTGATGGCAGCGATTTCCACACTAATCCTGACCGTGACTGCAGTTGTCTTTTTCGGGTACAGAATGAAGGGAAATATTGGACTATACATACTTGTCTGGCTGCTCACAATGCTGTCGATGTTCTCAATCGGCCTGCTTATCGCAAGCCTGTGCAGAACAACGAAGTCAATGAATGTGGTCACAAGTCTTGTGTATTTTCCAATGCTGCTGCTCTCGGGTGCAACGATTCCTGCGGAAATTTTTCCAAAGGGACTCAGGATGCTGGCCGAAGTGATGCCCCTCGGAGTCGGTATTAAGATGCTGAAGACCGTTTCGGCGGGAAGCAGCGCCGGGGTTCTTCCGGAAATGGCGGTTCTTGTTGCAATAGCAGTAGTATGTAGTATTATTTCGGTAAAGACATTTAAGTGGGAGTAGTTTATGGAGATGAAAAATATACACGAGCCATGTGCCGTGAAAAATGATGAGAATTTATACAAGATTGGTATGTTTGCGGCGATGAACCACGTGACAGTCAAGGCCCTGCGCTTCTATGAGGAGCAGGGACTTCTGGCGCCGGCTTACATAAACGACGAGAACGGGTACCGGTACTACACGATGAGCCAGATGGCAGTGGTTCACCAGATATCTGCGCTGAAGACTGCCGGATTTACGCTGGATGAGATTGCAAGCCTCAATGCGGGCTCCGATGAAACAGCAGTCCTTCTTAAGAAGAAGGCAGACATTCTTGGTAAGATTGCTGAGCTTACCCGTCAGGCGGCTGTGCTTGACGGTTATCTTGCGAAGAAAAAATTAAAGCTGGATACTCCTGTGCTTGTCAAGTCGATTCCAGAGGTGACCGTTGCTGCGCTGCAGGATACGATTGAATCCTACGATAGTCTGTTTGGCCTGATGCCACGGCTTGGCGTCCTTATGGAGGATGCGGGACTTGAGTGTGCCCTTCCTGAGTACTGTTTTACTAATTACCTCGAACCTGGATACAAGGAGGAGGATATCCTGGTTGAGGTATGCCAGTCTGTGGTGAAGCCACTTAAGGGAAGCCGTATTCTGGAAGGCGGACAGTACAGTGAAGAAAACGACGTGCTGTATTTCAGGCATCTGCCTGAGGTGAAGGCAGCATGCATATTCCATAAGGGATCATATTCAAAGTTTCCGGAGACCTATGAGATTGTACTACGTTTTGTGGAGGAGAATGGCTACGAGATAGCTGGAGCAATCAGGGAGAACTATATTGATGGCGTCTGGAACAAGGACAGTGAAGAAGAATGGCTGACGGAAATCCAGGTGCCTGTAAGGCTTGCCGGGGAGTAGTATCGTATGGTCTAGGTTGAACGCAGATAAGCAGCGAAGCGGATTGCGAATGTCCGCTTTACTTCTTTCTTTGCAGAGAATATAATTACATGATTGTTATACAATAAATTAGCAGCATAGCTGCGTTATTTTAGCGAAAGAATTGCGTAGCAATTATTGAGCCTTTGAAGATTCTGCGAGGTGAGTTATGGCAGGTCAGGAATATATCATGACGTACACGGGTCTTAAGTTCTACCCGACGAGACCAGATGTGAATTATGTGAGAGTGGAGGATATTGCGCATGCGCTGTCGTTAACCTGCAGGGGGAATGGACAGGTCAAGACATTTTTTTCAGTGGGACAGCACTGCGTGAACTGTGCACTTGAGGCGAAAGCGAGAGGGTACAGTCCGAGAATGGTGCTGGCGTGCCTCCTTCATGATGCGTCCGAATCCTACATGTCTGACGTGCCGCGCCCCTTCAAGCAGTTTCTCAAGGAATACAACGAGATGGAAGAGAAGCTCCTTGATATGATATATGAAAAATATCTGGGCAGCACACTGACTGCAGAGGAGCAGGCAATGCTTAAGAAGGTGGACGATGATATGCTGTATTTCGACCTTAAGTATCTGCTTGGTGTGGAGCCTGAATTTGAGGAGCCGAAGGTCCATATTGATATAAGCTTTGATTTCGTGCCCTTTGAGAAGGTCGAGAAGCAGTACATCGCAATATTCAATGAGATGATCAGGGCCGCGGGAGATATGCCATGCTAGATTATGTAAACCACTATTTTGAGATGCCGCAGTTCCTGTACTTCTTTGGACTTACAGGAGCTGCGCTTCTTGTCATATTTTTTCTGATACTGATATTTGCAAATATTAAGGCAGGGGCTTCGCCGAAGTCCGTGAGGGCAAGAGTGCGCTATGAGGTGTTCCATCAGGGAACGGAGAAGTTCTATGAGCTTGTTTTCTCAGGGACTTCAATTCTGTTCTTCATGGCGAGCTACTATCTGATTGAACGGTTCCTGCAGGCAGATTCATACCGTGCGTTCTGGGATAAGTACAGCGATTTCCTGCTGCTTCTTATGCTGATTTCGTCCTGCGTGCTGAACTCCCTTCTCGATAGGGTTCTGATTCGGCTAAAAAATCTGGAGCCTGATCAGAAGGCATCCATAAGGCTTCTTGGAATGCTTTATATGATGCTGATCTTCTGGTACATCAAGTTCATATATGAAAACAATAACTACGATATGTTTATCACTTACTTCCTGGGACTTATGGTAGGAAGATTTGTGTATTTCGATGCCTCGTTTAAGGATTTTCTGAAGTCAGCGGGAGCGGCCTTCAAGAATATCTTTCTTATGGTGCTGGGCCTTGCATATCTGTCGCTACTTGCGTTCTATGGCTACAAGACAGGGTATCTGCTTAAGCACAATGGAGTCATAACGAATATATTTTTTGCACATCTATTTATGTGTGCATCGATATTCATCCTTCATCATATTCACCTTGCCGATCTGCTGGTGCCAAAGCGTGCAGTCGTGGGAAGTAACAGGGGAGACGAAGAGTATGAGGATGATGAAGAGTATGAAGATGGAGAAGAGTATGGGGAAGACGGAGAGTATGAGGATGACGAGGAGTACTGGGAAAGAGAAGAGTACGAGAATGAAGAGCAGTTCGAGGGAGAAGAGGAGTATGGGGATGATGATTTTGAGTTTTACGAGGATTGATAATCATTATGTAAACTATATTATGTTAACTAGGGAGACGAAAAGTTCGTTATGTTAATTATATTATGTTAACTAAAGCAATCGTTTATTCATTATGTAAACTATGTTATGTAAACACATGAAGCGGAATGGAGATTTTGATGAGGACGATAACACTTAAAAAGGGTGAGGGCAGACTTCTGAAGAAGGGTGGCCAGTGGATTTTTGACAATGAAATTGCACGCGAGGACGAGGGAATCGCTGATGGCGATCTGGTGAGCGTGCTTGATTTTGATGGATACCGCATGGGAATCGGGTACCTCAATCATCATTCCAAGATCCGTGTGAGAATGCTGACAAGGGATGCGGATGCTGTGGTTGACGAGAAATTCTGGGAAGAGCGCGTGCGTCTGGCCTGGGAATATAGAAAGAAAACGGTTGACATAAGTTCTTGCAGACTGATTTTTGGTGAGTCAGACCTGATGCCTGGCCTTACAGTTGACAAGTTTGAGGATGTGCTTGTGGTGGAGTCACTTTCGCTTGGAATTGATCTTAGAAAGAAGGAAATCCTTGGCATTCTTGTGAAGGTTCTCGCAGAGGATGGCATCAGAATTCGAGGAATATATGAGCGAAGCGATGCCAAGGAGAGGCTCAAGGAGGGAATGGAGCGTGTTAAGGGCTTCATCGGTCCTGAATTTGATACGAAGGTTCAGATTGTGGAGAACGGTGTCAGATATATGGTTGATGTGAAGGATGGTCAGAAGACGGGCTTCTTCCTGGACCAGAAGTATAACCGACTTGCCATGCAGAAGTTCTGCAAGGGAGCGAAGGTTCTCGACTGCTTTACCCATACTGGCTCCTTTGCGCTTAATGCTGGTATTGCTGGCGCGGCTTCTGTTTTGGGCGTTGACGCATCTGAGCTTGGATGCGCCCAGGCGAGGGAGAATGCAGAGCTTAACGGGCTGTCAGATGTTGTGAAGTTCCAATGCGCAGATGTATTTGAGTTACTTCCCGAGCTTGAGGCGAAGGGAGAGAAGTATGACGTTGTTATTCTCGACCCGCCTGCCTTTACCAAGTCAAAGGATTCAGTGAAGAATGCAACCAAGGGATACAGGGAGATTAACATCAGGGGAATGAAGCTTGTTAAGCCGGGCGGGTACCTGGCGACATGTTCCTGCTCTCATTTTATGACACCTGATCTTCTTGAAGATGTAATACGACAGGCGGCAGGAAGCGCTCATAGGAGACTCCGCCAGGTCGAGTTCAGGACACAGGCACCTGACCATCCAATCCTCTGGGCGGCGGGAGAGTCCTATTATCTTAAGTTCTGGATTTTCCAGGTGCTGTAATAATATTCAGATTAGGTGAGATTCTGGAATTTCTGTTGTGCTCCCGGGGCTACAGCAAAGCACACCATGTGGGGCACCCGAAGATAAGACTTGAATCTTTCAAGCACTCAGAAATGCTTGTGCCATAGTTTCATCGGGATAATAGGTTTCCTGTGCTTTTCGATGAAGGCTGGGGATATGTTTCATCGGGGATTGTGATTTTGTGATGTTTCCGATGAAAAGAGACAGTTATGTTTCATCGGGATTAGGGGTTTTCCTTGATGTTCGATGATTAAGGGTTTTGGCATGTCATCGGGGTTCATGATTTCCGATAGTTACCGATGAATCAGGACTTCTATTGTTCATCGGGGAAGTGGGTTTCCTGTGTTTTTTCGATGAAGGCAGGGGATATT
>DCHL01000160.1:0-5265 GCA_002317595.1 Lachnospiraceae bacterium UBA1753
GTTTCTCCCTCATTCGTTGCCTCTCGCCCCCCCTGGATCAATAAAGCGAACAAAAGAGGAAGCCCTCAGCCGCCAGACGGTGGCCGAGGGCTTCCTTTCTAGTGCGCCTCGCGACGCATATTTCTCCGAAAGAACTATTCAACCTCAAAGGAACTAAGCTCCAGCGAGCCGTCATACCCGCTCTCGCTGATTGCAAAGTATTTTGTTGTACCGCTCTCGTCGATATAAGAGAAGCCATAGCTCGGGGTGTCACCCCAGAATGTCATCTTCACAAGAAGCGGCCGCTCCGCGCGAAGCTCCTCAGACGAGTACAGTACCTCTGTGTCAAAAATTATTCGTCCGTCTTCATCGACATCCTTGAAGGTCAGCCCAAGGAACTTGAATTCACTCACGCTGTAGGAGGTCGTGAGCATTATCTGTGTCTGATACTCACTCTTGTCCGCAGTGAATACATCATACTTTGGATGCCACGAAATCAAGTCCGCAGCCCAGCCCACATCAACCTTGGATATTCCTGAGGATGCGTTCATCGTATCGGAATGTCCTTCTCCATCAGAAACCTCCACGACAGAATCCCCTTCAACAGTCGAAAACGGTGTGAGTTCAACGCTTATCATCCTTGCCTCAAGATCCGCTGAGAGCTTGCCGAACTCCTCGTCAGTTATATCCATTTTCTCCGAGGCCTTCTTGTCCCACTCCCCCGTGGTATTGTGGTAGTAGCCCACAACCGATGCATCCTCATCGGTTTCGTAGGAAAAATAATAGTCTTTACACTTTAGCTCGCTTCTATCCTTCGCCACCTCGTACTGTCCGAAAATGGTGTACATCGCGCCATTGGAACCACTGTTATAGATGCTCATATCATCAAGAAGAGCGTATCTGTTTCTCGCCCAACCTTCAACCACACAGTTAGCCCTGCCTTCATAGCAGGTATAAAGTGCCAGGATTGACGAGCCATAGCACTTACCACCCTCCTGACTATCGATTGTTCCAATTATAATCTCAGGAACTGTGTCGCTGTTGACATCAAGATACCCGTAGCCAATGGAGCCAAGGACTTCTTCGGCATGAATTCCCTCGCTCGATGCTCCCCAGGCAATCGCCTCAGATACACCCGAACTGCCATCCACGATGGCATCGCTGTCAGGACCTGCCTTTATCATCTCCACATAATCAGTAACGAGCTGTCCGAACACTCTGTTTACCTCGGCATCATCAGGAATTGCGTCCTTTGAAGCAACGCCTGAACCATCAGAATCAGAAACTCCATTAGCCCCCGACTCTCCATTAGCCCCTAACTCTCCATTAGCACCCGATGTTCCACCAGCCCCCGTCGAAACCTCGGTATCAGAAGAAGCATCCGAAGATGTTCCTGCACTCCCCTTCTCGGCGCCTACTATCGTTTCCGTAGCAGATGCGGCCTTATTTTTTCCGCAGCCTGTGATAACCATCGCTAGGAGAACGAGTGTTAACCACATCATAAATATCTTACTAATCTTCATAAATCCCCTTATTTCAAAACTCAATAATTGCTTCGCAATTCTTTCGTAAAAATAGCGCAGCTACGCTGTTAATTATTTAATAACGCAAAAACCACCGCAAGTCTCCTCGCGGTGGCGAAAATTATAATACCTTTGACAGGAAATCCTGCAGTCTGTCGCACTGTGGGTTGGCAAAAAATTCCTGGGGAGTGTTCTCCTCCATGATATTGCCGCCGTCCATGAACAGACACTTCGTTGCAACCTCACGGGCAAAGCCCATCTCGTGGGTAACGCAGACCATAGTCATACCAGACTCTGCCAGTTCCTTCATAACCTCAAGAACCTCACCAACCATCTCAGGGTCGAGGGCTGAGGTAGGCTCGTCAAAGAGCATAACCTTCGGATTCATTGCAAGGGAACGCACAATGGCGATTCGCTGCTTCTGTCCACCAGAGAGCTGTGCGGGGTATGCATCAGCCTTCTCAACAAGATTAACCCTCTTAAGAAGTGCAAGCGCATTCTCCTTAGCTTCCTCAGGCTTCTGAATCTTAAGCTTTGTGGGAGCCAGAATGATGTTGTCCATTATTGTAAGGTTGTTAAACAGATTGAAGTGCTGGAACACCATACCCATGTGGCGTCTTACCTCATTGATATCTGTCTTCTTGTCCGTAATGAGCTTGCCGTCAAACCAGATTTCACCGCTTGTGGGTGTCTCGAGGAGATTGAGGCAGCGCAGGAAGGTACTCTTTCCCGAGCCGGAAGGACCTACCACTACTATTTTTTCCCCGGGAGAAATGTGATAATTCACACCCTGGAGAACATGATTGTCATTGAATTTTTTGTGAAGATCTTTAACGGTTATCACCTTGACGCATCCTCCTCTCTAACATGGCAAACAGCATTGTGAGCAACTTGACTGCTATCAGGTAGATAACAGCGGCACCGATGAGTGGCATGAACGCATCATAGGTGCGGGATGCAATCTGATTGGCAACTCGTGTCAGATCAGAAAGTGAAACGTATCCGACAATCGCCGTCTCCTTGAGCAGCACGATGAACTCGTTGCCAAGGGGAGGCAGTGCATTCTTAAACGCCTGGGGGAGGACGATGTATCTGAGCGTCTGCGCCGATGAAAGTCCAAGGGACCTTCCAGCCTCAGTCTGACCCTTGTCAACTGCAAGGATTCCGGCTCTGATAATCTCTGCCACGTAAGCGCCTGAGTTGATACCGAAGGAAAGCGTCGCAACGAGAACTCCGTTGTTCGTGCTCTTCAGAATGATGAACCACATAATCAGGAGCTGAAGCACACTGGGCGTTCCTCTGATGATGTCAATATAGATATCCGCTATGGTGTTGAGCACTGTAGGCTTGCCGTTCTTACTCGGCTGGAGCTTCATAAGCGCAACAATCGTTCCAAGGATAATACCAATAATTGCGGCAAAAAATGCAATTTCTACTGTTATTCCAAAGCCCTTAATATACAGAAGCCATCTGTCTTCCGTAACAAAGGCGGCCACAAACCTCTGCGAGGTCTTAGCAAGCCAGTCTCCCATACTGTCTTCCTCCTGTTTCAGCGCACGTTCGGGCCATTCCCACTGCGTGCTGTTGCGTTCATAATTGTTCTTTTTATCTTACACTCAGATGAATAATTATGCAAATCACTTTGATCGGATGAAAAAATATATACTTTAATCGGGTGAAAAAATATATACTTTGATCGGGTGAAAAAATATACCTTGGCAGCCATGAAAGAGTGCTCATCATATTTTTTCCCAGTTTATCATCTTCTCAAGTGTGGGGTTGTTGTTTGCTGACGACCACACCATCTCAAAGTTCAGCGTCTCGGCGGTTCCATCATTGCGGACAATCGGAAGAATCTTGAGTTCAGGGTTGCTCATCTGAAGCCTGACAATGTACTCAGGCATGATGCTGATTCCTATTCCTATTGATATCATGAGCATAATCGTCTCGGGTTCCGGCTCAACTGCCACAACCCTTGGCACAAAACCGCCTCTCTTATAAATGAGGACCATTTCCTCCATCTCTTCCTTTACTCTCGCATTGGGCTGCATCACGATGAAGCTCTCATCCTTCAGGTCAGAATACCTTACCACCGAGTTTTCTGACAGCGGATGTCCCTCGTAGAGGACCGCCATGATTGGGTAATTCCTGACATACTTATGCTCAAATTCATGCAGGATTCTCTCCGCAGGGGCAATGGTGAACACCACGTCGCAGTCCCCCCGCTCGAGCGCTGACAGCAGTCCGCTCATCGTATCGCGCAAAAGATTAATCTTGATGTTTGGATAAGACGTGTGGAATCTTCTTAGAATCTCCGAGCAGTCACTGGTTCCAAAGCCACTGATGTAGCCCACAGTAATCTCGCCCTGCTCTCCCTCAGATGCCATTCTTGCAAGCCTCATTGCGATATCACTTCTGTCAAGAATTGCCCTGGCTTCCTTGAGATATACCTTGCCCGCAGTCGTAAGTTCCACGTGATGCTTGTCCCTGACGAAAAGAGGCGTGCCTATTATTTTTTCCAAAGATTTTATCTGCTGCGTCATGGCTGTCTGCGATATGTAGCATTTCTGCGCCGCCTTAGTGAAATTCAGGGTTTCCGCTGCAGTTACGAAATATTCAAGCTGATTCAGGTTCATATGCGCCACCGTTCTTTAATAACTTTTTCTTATTACACACTCGCATTTTATCATTTGCCGATAAGTTATACAATATGTATGATTATGTCATCACACAGTAATTTGCACGGCCGTTCATAGGGCAGTCGCAATAATAAATCTATAGAAAGTGAGAAAAATTATGAGCAACCAGATTCCTTACAAAATTTACCTTTCAGAAGATGAGCTGCCAAAGGCATGGTACAACATGAGAGCTGACATGAAGACCAAGCCCGCTCCCCTGTTAAATCCCGGCACTCTGCAGCCTCTTTCAAAGGAAGAGCTTACACCTATCTTCTGCGAGGAGCTTGTTGAGCAGGAGCTCGATGACAATACAGCATATGTAGAGATTCCCGATGATATCCGTAACTTCTATAAGATGTACAGACCTTCACCTGTAGTTCGTGCATACTACCTTGAGAAGGCTCTTGGAACTCCCGCTAAGATCTACTACAAGTTCGAGGGTAACAACACCAGCGGAAGCCACAAGCTCAACTCAGCAATCGCTCAGGCATATTACGCTAAGAAGCAGGGCCTCAAGGGTGTTACTACAGAGACTGGTGCAGGCCAGTGGGGAACAGCTCTTTCAATGGCATGTGCATACATGGAGCTTGACTGCAAGGTTTACATGGTTAAGGTTTCTTACGAGCAGAAGCCCTTCAGACGCGAGGTTATGAGAACCTACGGCGCATCAGTTACTCCTTCTCCTTCAATGGAGACTCAGGTTGGTAGAAAAATTCTTGAGCAGCATCCTGGAACAACTGGTTCCCTCGGCTGTGCAATTTCTGAGGCAGTTGAAGTTGCAGTTACTAATGAAGGTTACAGATATGTACTCGGTAGCGTACTCAACCAGGTACTCCTTCATCAGTCAGTTATCGGTCTTGAGGCTAAGGCAGCTCTCGACAAGTACAATGTAACTCCTGACATCATCATCGGATGTGCAGGCGGCGGCTCAAACCTCGGCGGTCTTATCGCTCCTTTCATGGGCGAGAAGCTCCGCGGCGAGAAGGACTACCGCATCATCGCAGTTGAGCCTGCTTCTTGTCCTAGCTTCACACGCGGAAAGTTCGCTTACGACTTCTGTGACACTGGTATGATCTGTCCTCTTG
>DCHL01000160.1:5344-5491 GCA_002317595.1 Lachnospiraceae bacterium UBA1753
CGGTCTCCGCTTCCACGGCATGAGCTCTACTCTTTCTCAGCTCTACCATGATGGTCTCATGGAGGCAGTTGCTGTTGAGCAGACTTCAGTATTTGAGGCAGCTGAGCTCTTCGCAAGAGCAGAGGGTATCCTTCCCGCTCCCGAGAG
>DCHL01000160.1:5607-5860 GCA_002317595.1 Lachnospiraceae bacterium UBA1753
ATATGGTTGCATACGAGAAGTTCCACGATGGCGAGATGACCGACTACATCCCTACAGATGCAGACCTTCAGGTTGGCTTCGATGGAATCCCCAAGTTCCCTGGCAACGAGATTTAAAACGCGATCTAATAAATTGTTTCTTCCACGAGGGCCTGCCGTGCTGATGAAATCAGCACGGCAGGCCCTTGTTATTTGGTGGTTCTTTGTGCTTTTGGTGGTTCTTGCGGGTTTCTTTGCAACGGCGGGTGTTAGTT
>DCHL01000024.1:0-1765 GCA_002317595.1 Lachnospiraceae bacterium UBA1753
GAAGAAGGAGTTTAACAAAAAATGAGACATCTCGAAAGATGTCTCGATGCCCTTACGGCTTAAAATCAATTATTACGTCCTTACAACTTATAGCATTATACTATATTGCATTTTATGCATTGTCAAGAAGTTCTGTTAATACCTTATTTTCTTCAACTAATTGCTCTATTTTCTCCTCGAGCATTTCGATTTTGCTTTTCATGCTTTCATTATTGCTTTTTGTCTTTATAAAGCTAACATACTCTTTGCTGAATGTATGTGCAAGAATAGTATTACGTATTTCTCTGTATAACGAATCTTCAATATTTATATCTTCAGTCAGTCTTCCGATTGGTTTAATTATACTTGATTTTGCAACAACTTTTAAATTGCTTAAAATTAGGCTGCAGTTTTTTGGAAAACCATCTTTTGTTGTTACTCTTCGATAATACCATTTTCCGTTAGGGTTATCTTGGGGATGATAAGCTTCGTTGTACACTTTTTCTGTACTTGTTGCAGGAACAATCATAACCATATTTCCAATGTTTTCCAAAACTAGCGACACGTGACTGTAGGATAATTCTGGCGAAAAATTCATACCTAACTCCAATAACACAATATCTCCGCAAGAATATTTTTCATTTGAAATGTCATTTTTATGTAACACCCAGCGGTTTAAACTCGCTGTAATCATAGCCATTTCTGCTTCGTTCCATAAAGAACTTTTTTCAATGGTATTTCCTATAGCCATAGTATAATAATACAATGCATCAGAACTGTCTTTAGCTAATCTTATTCTTGCATCTTTATCAGATGCTAAGGTTGTTAATTTTGTATAATCTACGCGATTCATATTTCCCTTGATTTGTTGTAAAAACCTAGAATAAGTGCCCAGTTTCTTATGCAGATAATGGTGTCATTCTATTGAATAGAAGGCCGCCGCTGTCAAGCAAAGATTTTGCATCACTAATCATCTTTTAGTCCTTTTTGCGTGAAACTGTCTTGTAAGATAACTGATAATTCACCGGGCATTATTCAATTATGTGTGAAAAATATATAGCAGACTGCTATATAGCATAAGATGCAGCCCAATCTGAAAGGAATTGAACTACAAGAATGAGGATATGATAATATCGAATGAGTGATTTTTCAATAGCAAAGAACTAATTGTATTGAAGAAAGTACAATTATTTTTTGCATTGGAATAGATAAGACGGCATCATGAATTTCCCTAAAGAAAAATGGACTATGTGCTATAGTGAGGTCAATAATTCTTGAAAAAAACGTCAGAATAATGTATTATTAGCAAATCAGTGATTAAAATCACCTCTTATAAACAATGAAGCAGAAAGGCGGATTATAAAATGGCAACTTTACTGGAGCAGTGGAGAGCAAAAGCATATTCAGAGACAGCAAATAAGGGAGATCTGCAGAGATTATGGCAGAGCTACTTCCTTAAGGAGAAGGATATATACGCAGAGATTCTTAAGACTCCCAGCGAGCCCGTTAAGGGAACAATCAAGGAACTGGCAGAGAAGTTTGATGTCGATATTGAGACGATTGTTGCATTCCTTGATGGAATCAGCGAGTCGCTTAAGGATGGAATTGACAATGATATCGAGAACATGACAGAGGATTCTGTGGTATCTCTTGAGTATGACCCTGAGAAGCTTTACAAGAATATGGTGGCTGCACAGGCTGATTGGCTCTACGACCTCGAGGAGTGGAATGACATCTTCGACGAGGAGAAGAGAAAAGAACTTTACAAGGAGCAGAAGAAGTCTAC
>DCHL01000024.1:1960-12683 GCA_002317595.1 Lachnospiraceae bacterium UBA1753
GGCACGTGAATTATAAAGAATTTTGAGAGGAGAAGACAGTCTGTATGATGTGGAATGCTGATTTTGAAATAGCATCTATTGTTTTGCAGGCTGTCTTCATTGTCTTTTTCCTGGTGAAGAAGCATCTTCCGACAAGGCAGAACAGGCTGTACATCATCTGCAGCCTTCTGAGTTTTTCGATAGTATCCCTGGATGTAATCACTGCATTTACTAACTCTTATGCTACTCAGTTCTCAAGTGGTCTGCTGTTGTTTCTGAACACAGCCTACTTTACTGTTGTGCCTATGCTGTCGCTGATGTTTTTTGTGTACATCCTCGCATTGGCAGGGGAGTTCTCCTTTGTGAAGACTCCTACGTTTATCATGTTCTGTGCACCGGCATTTCTTTCGCTGATGCTTGCTATTTCAAGCGGTTTCACAGGTTTCCTTTTCTATTTTGATAATAATATGGTCTACCATCAGGGTCCCTGCTATGTGATAGAATTTGCCTCCAACGCAATCTATCTTATTCTGGCGCTTGTTTTCGTAATAATCTACAGGCGTAAGATCAGCGCCCTTGAGCGGAACTGCATCCTTGGTTTCTGCTGCATGACCATGATTGGAGTTGTTCTCCAGGCATCATATTTCAGATGGGTGCTCCTTACTAATGCAATGACGGCGCTGGCACTTGTTATTCTGTATCTGTCGCTTCAGAATCCTGATATCTACATTGACAAAGAAACGGGAATATTCAATATTTATGCGTTTTCAACTCTGACAGAAGAACTCGTCAGTGCGGGAAAGAGTTTTTCGGTTATATATTTTGCCATCAATGATATGAAAAATATGGAAGCACTGTACGGCGTGGAGAATATGAATGTCGTTGTCGCTGAAATTACTGAATACCTGAAGAAGGTCTTTGCGGGGAAGTGGATATATAGGTTTGACGTGGGCAAATTCATAATTCAGGAACCTGGCGAGGGAGACTTCGCAGAGATTGAGAGAGCACTTCGCAACAGATTTGAGAGACCTTTTAAGGGTGTGACCGGGGATATTGCTGTGGACCTTGACGTTGTAATTGTTCCCTATTGGCACATGCCTCAGAGCGTGGCCAAAATCATAAATTTGAAGGATTTCGGTGAGAGGGTTGCCATAGAGAGAGGCGGCGGAGTGACTGTGGAGATTGATGACACCATCATTGATCGAATGGAGAGGAATCTTGCTGTTGACAGGGCACTCGAGCGTGCTATTCTTGAGAACAGTATTCAAGTTTATTTCCAGCCTATTTTTTCTACAACGACAGGAAAAATCACTTCCTGCGAGGCACTTTCGCGACTGTTTGATGATGACATAGGATTCATTCCTCCGGATGAGTTCATTTCAAAGGCAGAGGAGAATGGAAGCATCATCCGGATTGGAGAACAGATTTTTGACAAAATATGTCAGTTCATCAAAGAGAGAGAACCGCAGCGATATGGTATTGAGAACGTGCATGTGAATCTGTCCCCAGTACAGTGTATGTTGGAAGACCTCCCGGAGACAATCATCCGTATTGCGGGCAGACATGGTGTTCCACTGTCGATGATAGACCTTGAGATTACTGAGACAGCAGCAGTTGCACAGAATAAGGTCATCATAAACAATATGGAAACACTCATTGCCGCATCATGTACATTCTCGCTGGATGACTATGGAACTGGCTTTTCCAATACGGCTACAATCGTTTCGCTGCCGTTTGCGAGTGTAAAGATAGATAAGTCTCTGTTGTGGTCACATTACAGTGGAAAGAGCAGTGTGCTTCCTGATCTGGTTCAGATGTTCCACAATCAGAAGCTTATGCTGATTGTAGAGGGTGTTGAGACGCAGGAGATGGCAGAAGGACTTGCTGCCATGGGATGCCAGTACCTTCAGGGATTCTATTTCTCAAAGCCGCTTCCACAGAGGGAATTCATGAGTTATATCAGAACCTTTGATGGGAACACCTCGAAAAAGGCTTGATTTGATGGGAACATCTCGAAAAAGCCCGATTTTCTTGAATTGATAAAAAGGACTTGACGCCGATGGTGTATGGTGTTATAGTTTCATGTGTTGTGGGCATACCACAGTAAAACAAAGCAGAGTATCCACTCTCACCCAGGGGCGCGAGCTACCTGGTGTCAATATTACCAGATACCGCAGGATTTATCATGAAGGCTAATGAGTTTAGGTGGTAATCCGAAGCGAATAGAATGGCAATTTAGTGGATAGTCTGACTATCCACTTTTTTAATGTCTCTAATGGAGGGTAAGACAATTAGCGAATTAATGATCAATGAGCAGATCAGAGACCGTGAGGTCCGCCTGATCGGAGAAGATGGTGAGCAGCTTGGAATCATGTCTGCAAAGGATGCTCAGAAACTGGCTGATGAAGCAGGGCTGGATCTTGTTAAGATTGCCCCTCAGGCCAAGCCTCCTGTCTGCAAGATAGTTGATTACGGAAAGTTCCGTTACGAGCAGGCCCGCAAGGAAAAGGAAGCGAAAAAGAAGCAGAGAACTATCGAGATCAAGGAAATCCGCTTGTCTCCGAACATTGATTCTAACGACCTGAATACTAAGGTACAGGCCGCTAAGAAGTTTCTGGAGAAGGGCAATCGAGTAAAGGTGACCCTGAGATTCAGAGGCCGCGAGATGGCACATATGCAGGCGAGCAAGCATATTCTGGATGATTTTGCCCAGGAGCTTACAGATGTGGCAGTCGTTGAGAAGGCACCTAAGGTGGAAGGCAGAGCTATGACAATGTTCCTTGCTGAGAAGCGATAGGAACCGATTTAAAAGATGGAGGTAAATTATGCCTAAGGTTAAAACAAACAGATCAGCAGCAAAGCGTTTTAAGGTTACCGGTACTGGCAAGCTTAAGAGAAATAAGGCTTACAAGCGTCACATCCTTACAAAGAAGTCTGCAAAGACTAAGAGAAACCTGCGCAAGGCAGCTATTACAGATGCTACAAATGTAAAGAACATGAAGAAGATTACTCCTTACCTTTAATTCGTAAAGCTATAGCGAAATACGATTATTCATGAGTAAGAGATAAGAGATTTGGAAAGGAGCTAATAAAATGGCAAGAATTAAAGGCGGATTAAACGCAAAGAAGAAGCACAATAGAATACTTAAGCTGGCAAAGGGTTACAGAGGAGCTCGCTCTAACCAGTATAGAGTAGCTAAGCAGTCAGTTATGAGAGCACTTACATCTGCATTTGCAGGTCGTAAGCAGCGCAAGCGTCAGTTCAGACAGCTCTGGATTGCACGTATCAACGCAGCAGCTCGTATGAATGGTCTTTCATACAGCAAGCTTATGTATGGTCTTAAGCTCGCAGGCGTAGAGATCAACAGAAAGATGCTCGCTGAGATGGCTGTAAATGATGCAGAGGGCTTCAAGACACTTGCAGAGCTTGCAAAGTCTAAGATTGCTTAATCTGATTACAGATAGAAGATAATATTCGGGGGTGGTTACATCGGATGATGTGACTACCCTCTTTTATTTTGTCCAAGAATGATGGTGGAAACGATTAGCAATGTGAGAAGGATGGTAGCTGTGATTCCACCCTCGAGACCAAAGCCTGAGTCGTAGAAGAGGGAACTGCCAGCGATAGTGGAGTTAAATACACTGTATGTCGATTCGGTTCCACTGTTCGGGAGACCGAAGATGATGTTCTGTGTGTAGTTCCAGACTGTATGGACTGCAAATGCTGCCCAGATGCTCTCGAAATATTCGACGAAGAGTGTCAGAAATATTCCGTAGAGAAAGAGATTGATGAAGGCTAAGGGCGTAATTGATTCGTTGAGCATATGAAGAGCTGCAAAAATCAGCGATGAAATCAGCATTGAGAGAAGTGGATCCTGATTTTTTTTCAGCAGGCGCTGGTACAGGTAGCCACGGAAGATAAGTTCTTCTGCTGAGGCCTGGACAAATACGCAGATAAAGAGCGTGAGCAGCAGAAACGGAGAACAGGGATTGAAGGAAAGCGCAACATCCTTGTGAAGCACTGCGACAAGTACGCAGGAAGCGTTGCTGATAAAACCGACTGCAAGACCGATGGCGAACATCATTGGAGTGTTGCCCCATGCGTAGGATGTAATATGCTTTAATATGAAGCGGTTCTTGGGAACAAAATATATCAGTGCAAAGAATGTAAGCCACACAAAAATGAAAAGCAGGTAAAAGGCATGGGCGAGAATGGCAGCTGCTGCTGGCTGAGATACATTTCGTGCTATCCTGTCAGCAGGGACATATACGAGGAGTGTTCCAAGTAACTGCCCCAGCAGTGTGATGGCAACTGCGGAAAAGCAAAGTGCGGTTGTGCTGTTGTGAAGCCAGTATAACAACGGATGGCGCCGCCTGGAAATTGATTTCACTTTATCCCCCAAAAACTGCCAACAAATCCTCGTTGGCAAAATAAATATACAACTATTATATATAATTCTATTGTACTTAGAAAGTCATTCTATTAAAATTGAATGTGAAATGTCGGTGACTTCAGTGATTTAATCAGTAGTAGATACATTTGGGGGAAGGCAGATTAATATGAGTGCAAAAAATATAGCTGTATTCATGGGCGGACTTCAGTTCGATTCCCAGAGGAAAATATTTGAGGGAATAAACGCAGCGGCTAAAGAGGATGGCAACAGACTATACTTTTTCGCCTGCGATCTGAGCTCGGCTGAAAAATTTAATAAAGGCGAACTTAATATTTTTTCCCTGGCAGAACTGGAGAAGTTTGATGGTGCTGTGTTCTATTCCGAGACAATATACGACGACGAGACCAGGGAGAAGATTGTTGCCAGGATTAAGAAGTCTGGAATTCCCTGCGTGAGTATAAATGATCCCGATCCGGGTATACTGAATATTTCGGATGACAACTGGGATGTCATGCAGCATATAGTTGACAGACTTGTCATTGAGAAGGGTGTAGAGGTCGTCAACTACGTTGCGGGACCGCAGTCGAGCAAGGATGACACTGCGAGAAGGACTTCCTGCAGGGAAGCCCTTGAGAAGTATGGACTTGGAATCCCCAATGAGCGTATGTACTTCGGAGATTTTCAGTCGATAAGCGGCAGGAAGGCAGTCGAGTACTTCCGCGAGCGTCACCTTCTTAAGGCAGATGCGTATATCTGTTCCAATGATCTCATGGCCCTTGGCGTGTACTATGCCCTGCTTGAAGAAGGGATAAATGCGCCTGAGGACGTGTACATCACTGGTTTTGACAACATTTTCATTGCCAGGAGCCACACACCACGAATTACTACGGTTGAGCGAAATGAGCGCTTCCAGGGACGCAGGGCTTATGAGATGCTGATGGCGGCCTTCAATGGTGAGAGCCAGGATAATAATGTATTCCTGCCCTGTCATGTCAAGTGGGGAAGCTCCTGCGGAATCGAGAATGCGGGACGTGAGGAGGCCAGCGATATGGCCCTGAATCATTTCGTGAGGATGAAACTGAGGAGTGACAGATATACAGCCATGCTGGGCGACCTGACAGCTGAGATGACATCCGTAGGCAGTTTAGGCGAGTATATTGACGTGGTAAAAAATTACATCGCGCTGCTTGCACCGGACGAGTGTTATCTGTGTCTTAACGAGGAGTTTATCGAGAATGACCTTGCGATCCGCGAATCAACAAGAGGAGATGCGGAATCCTTTGACCTCTCGGCAGAGGACGCAGTTGTGAAAGACTATTCTGAAAGAATCAGCATTGTGATTGCGTACAGGGATGGAGCGTTCAGACGCGGAACAGAGGTCGCAAAGGGCGAACTGATTCCAGGTGGTATAGATAGCGGTATGGAAGGTGCATACTACGTAATCAGTCCCCTTCACTATCTCGACAGATGCTTCGGATATGTGGCTATATGCAACTCGAAGATTCCGCTTGAGAGCAATTTCTACCACATGTTCCTTATGGCGCTTTCGAGCGGTCTTGAGAATGTACGAGATACAATCCAGAAGCAGAACATGATCAAGCGCCTGAATGAGATGTGGGTATACGACGCGCTGACACATGTATATAACAGGGCAGGATTCCTCAAATATGCGGACAGATATGTCGACATCGCAAGGCTTGCCCATCAGAAGCTGTTTTTCATGTTTCTCGATATGGACCACCTCAAGAAGGTCAACGATGAGCAGGGACATGATATGGGCGACCGTATGATCAAGGCGATGGCGGATATTCTGGATAAAAATAAACGGCCCGATGAACTTCTCATGAGATACGGCGGAGATGAGTTCGTAATCCTTGCAAGAGGATACAGCGAGGAGACGGGCAAGGAGTATGTGGAGAGAATCCATGAAGCCATGAGGGCATACTCCGAGGAGAATAAGCTGGTGATTCCGCTGGAGGCCAGCATTGGGTACTATATTGTGGACAGTACAATAAGCGAGCCAGTGTCTACTATTATCAAGCTTGCTGATAAGGAGATGTACGAGGCTAAGAAAGGAAAGAGGCGTTCATAGGGGAGTGCGCCTGATGATTAATGAACAGAACTAATGAGAAATACCGATTCATAGAGGTCTACGGAACTCTGGCAATCGATATTGCAGCAATCATAATTTCATATTATGCAGCTTACTATATGAGGTTCAGGGCGGGGCTTCGCCTGTGGAAGGCAGCAAAATCAGGCACGATGCCCTCAGAGCTGGCGGCTGAGGTGTTTGTATTATTCCTTCTGATCTGCCTCTTCTATAACTTCCTGATGGGAGGCTATGAGAAGGCCGGAAGGCGAGGGGCACTTGTGGAACTCACCCAGGTGCTCAGGTATAACATCTGCATGCTTGCCGGTGTCACATTAGTCACCTACATGTCAAAGCAGGGATACACCCTGTCCAGACTCTTTGTGGCATATTTTATCTGCGTACATATCGTGGTGGGTTATGTCTTCCGGCAGCTCTACAAGATGTACCTGGCAAAAATATATAAGGAGAGTTCGGGCTCGGAGAAGTTCATGGTAGTGACTACCTCAGACAGGCTGGAAGAACTCCATGAGCATATCCTTGAGGACAGGGCCTGGAGCTATGAGATAGTCGGAGTGTGCCTCATGGATGAAGTGATGAGGGTAGATGAGGTCCAGAGAGTACAGGATGAGCTTGGTCTTAAGGTGGTGGCTGGTCCTGACGGCATTCTTGAGACAATAAGGCTCTCGGCAGTTGACTCCGTGTTCATCCTTCATGGGAACCGCACGAGGAAGCGGCTCAACCTGATGACAGAGTCAATCCTGAGGATGGGTGTCAATGTGAGTATGTCCATGAGCGTGCTCCCTGATACAAGTGCGAAAATTACTACAGGAAAGTTTGCCCAGTTCCCGGTGGTATCCTACAACATGAGCAGGATTACATACCGTCAGATGGCGATAAAGCGAGTGATGGATATTGTGTTTGGCCTTATTGGTTCAGTGATGGCACTGATTATGCTTCCTTTTATTGCCGTTGCCATCAAGCTTGATTCCCCTGGCCCGGTCCTCTTTAAGCAGGTCAGAATCGGAAAGAATGGAAGGCGCTTTAATATACTTAAATTCCGCTCCATGTACAGGGATGCCGAGGAGCGCAAGGAGGCTCTTCTTAAGCAGAACCAGATGGAGGGACTCATGTTCAAGATGGATAATGACCCCAGAATCACCAAGGTGGGAGCGTTCCTTCGCAAGACATCACTGGATGAATTTCCACAGTTCTGGTCAGTGCTCCTGGGTGATATGACATTAATCGGAACTCGTCCGCCGACTGTGGATGAGTTTGAGAAGTACAATGACTACTACAGAAGACGCCTGTCCATGAAGCCCGGTCTCACAGGCCTGTGGCAGGTATCAGGACGTTCTGATATTACGGACTTTGACGAGGTTGTCAGGCTTGATCTTGAGTATATCGACAACTGGTCACTGACGGGAGACATCAAGATAATATTCCAGACGATTAAGGTTGTACTGTTCGGAAGAGGAGCAAAGTAAAATAACCACGGAATAGGTAGTGCTCTGCCTATCCCGTGGATTTTTTTATTTGCGGAGACTGCAATACCTGCGCAGGGAAAGTTAACAACTCTTCACAAATCCTAAAAAAGATGATATATTGACTTTGTATGAGTAGACATAACTTGGGAAAACATAGTATATCCCACAATGTAAACCAAATAATAAGGCGTATCATGCTGTGGTTTCTGGTCCTCGTGATGACTATGGACCTCACAGGGACACAGCTTGTTTTTGCTGCAAAGAAATCAAATGATTCAGCAGAAATCAATCAGATGCAACAGCAGGAGAAGGCAACCCAGCAGCAGATAAGCAATCTTGAGAAGCAGACACAGGAGACACAGAATGCCATTACGAACCTTCAGGGACAGAAGGCAGCAGCGCAGAATGTGGTTAATTCCCTTGAGAATCAGTCGGCTTCTCTTCAGGCAGAAGTTGACGAGTATGAGGACCAGCTTGCAGATATCAATGCGGACATCAAGGAAGCTGAAGATGCCATGGCTGAGGTGTCGGCTAAGATTGTAGATCTCAACAATCAGCTGGCGGAAGCTGAGGAACAGGAGCGAATCCAGTATGCTGCCCTTAAGGATCAGACCCGTTCAACCTATTTGAGCGGTGGTAAGTCGGGTATTCTCCTCATTCTTCTTTCAAGCGGTTCGGTTCATAAATTCCTTAACACGACTCAGTATGTGGATGCACTTCTTGGATACAATCAGAAGAAACTTGAGGATCTCAGGGCTGTTCAGGAGACGATAAAGGCCAAGAGAGAAGAGGTCGAGAAGGAGCAGAAGAAGATAGACGAATATCAGGCGACTCTTGACGAGAAGCAGGAGGAGATTGCCGATCTCACAGATGAGGTGATGGGGAATCTTGATGATACCAATAGTTCGCTTTCGACTGAAAAAAATAAGATAGCCAATTTTAACACACAGCTTGCAAATCTTGATGCGACCATGAAGGCCCTTGAGGCACAGGTTGCTGCAGCCCAGGCAGAACTTGCCAAGCAGATAGCAGCCCGTCAGGCGGCGCAGCTCGCAGCGGGAACCAAGGAGTACACTGGTGGTTCCTATGCGGCTTCAGCATCGGAGCTTCAGTGGCTTGCCGCCACTATTCAGGCTGAGGCTGATGGTGAATCCTATACAGGTAAGCTTGCAGTAGGTTCGGTTATCATGAACCGAGTAAAGAGCTCGAGCTTTCCTAATTCCATAAAGGCAGTAATCACCCAGAATATGCAGTTTGCATCATACCGCTCGGGTAAGGTGGAACTCATTATATCAAACGGACCGAACAGCACCTGTCTTCAGGCTGCACAGGAAGTACTTGACGGAGCTCGTGTGGGTGACTATCTCTTTTTCATGACAAAACCCTATGCGGACTATTACGGAATCCAGAACTATACAATGATCGGCAATCATGCATTCTTCTACAGCTGGACCACAGGCGGTGGCGGCGGAGGTGCCGGCGGCGGAGACGAAGGCCGTGATGATGGTGATGACGACGATGACGAGGATTCACGGGAAGAGCGCCGCGACGACGAAGACGACGATGAAGAAGATGATGACGATGAAGAAGAAGACGAGGAAGAGGATGATGAAGAAGAAGACGACGAAGAAGAGGATGATGACGAGGATGAGGATTGATAGCTGATACGACGATCTGATACGACGAGGACTGACATCTGACGCGATGTTGACTAAGTGAATAGCTGGTGATAGAATCAAACCAGTCTTGCGAGGACTCAATGAGAGTTTTCGTGGACTGGTTTTCTTATAGTGGTGCACGCAGGCAGATAAATGGCCATCCGATAGCTGCACGGTAACTGAAAACATATTTTGGACATTTCGTCCTGGAACTCCATTTTTATTTTTTCATGTCGATACAGTGAGGCTATGACTGTGCTCATGGTTGTTCTGCTGGTATCAGAAAGAGAGGTTACATGTCTATTAATTACGAACCATTTGACGAACTGGATGTGATGAGCAATTATCTTATGAATGCTCTCGCTTCGGATCCGGAAATAGGAGAACCCTTTGCCCGGCTTCTTATCAGGAAACTAATAGGAAAAGAAGTGGGGGAGATTCACGTGCGGGCAGAGAGCATAGTGACACCAAGACATCCGGGTAATAGAGGAGTCAGATTGGATATTGAGGTGATTGAAGAATCGAACTCCGTCGTTACAGATGCGTCAGAGTATTATGGAACTGAAAGTGCAGTGGTAAATATTTATGATTTTGAACCGCATAGGCAGCATGAGGAAGATGTGCCTAGAAAACACAGATATAGACAGGCCTCAATTGATAGTAAGATGATGAAAAAGGGCAAGAATGATTTTACCAAAATACCTGGATTATACATAGTTAATATTTTGAATTACGATCCCTTTGATAAAGATAATTGTGTGTACTCCTTTGAAATGAGATGTGAAGAATTTCCGGATATGTGTTATGATTATGGAGTAACAATTCTATACTTCAACACAGAGGGCAAGCATGGTGGAAATGCTGCTCTACGAGGATTCCTCAAATTCCTGGAACATAGTACTGCGGATAATATCGTAGACGAAGGAACGGAGGAAATGGCGCACTATGTTGAACAGATTAAGGCAAGATCCGAACGGAGAGATGAATATATGACACTTGGAGAATATCTTGACGGCGAAGTGGCGAGGTTGGCAAAAGAGCAGCAGGAACACCAACGAGAAGAAATAACGAAACGCCTGACTGAAGAAATAACAGAACGCGTAACCGAGGAAGTGA
>DCHL01000190.1:0-11415 GCA_002317595.1 Lachnospiraceae bacterium UBA1753
GACAAGCTGCGAAGCAGCCTGCGTTCATGAGCAAGAAGCGAAGCGGATTGCGAATGTCCGCTTTACTGACGGGGTGCGAAAGATATATATATAGCTGCATTGCGAAAGGTTGAAATATTATGAAGATAATTGGTGTAATTCCTGCAAGATATGAATCCTCAAGATTTCCCGGCAAGCCACTTGTGCTTATTAACGGCAAGCCCATGGTATGGTGGGTGTACAACCAGGCCATGAAGGTGCCTGAGATTGATGAGGTATATGTGGCAACGGACGATGAGAGAATTGTTGAATGCTGCAGACAGTATGGTATGAAGGCCATGATGACCTCTAAGGACCATAGGACCGGCGCTGACAGAGTGGCTGAGGTGGCTGAGAGGACGGATGGTGACATCTATCTGAATATTCAGGGCGATGAGCCGCTGATTGACCCCGAGGAGATTGTTGAGGTAATAAGGCTTATTGACGACCCTGAGGTTGAGTATGCTGCGCTGTGCCAGAAGATTACTGACGAAGAAGAATACACGAACCCTAACGTGGTTAAGGCTGTGAGGGACCTTAAGGGAAATGCAATCTACCTTACAAGATGCGCGGCTCCCTACAATTACTCAAAGGCGACGGAGGGCTGGCATCTGGTAGGTCTCTATTCATATACAAGACAATTCCTTCTGGACTTCGGCTCATGGCCCCAGTCAAACCTTGAGATTGCGGAGAATGGAATCGAGTGTAACCGTGCCCTGGAGCACGGCAGGAAGCTCCGGCTTAAGGAGACACATTTCTCATCCTTTGGTGTTGACCTCGTAGAGCAGGTGGCAGAGGTTGAGAGAATCATGAAGGAGCGCGGAATAGGCGTTTAATATTTTACACAAACTTTACATTAATAATGAAAAGCGAAACGTATATAGTTTCAAAGAGGTGTAAGTGACTATGAGACAGATTCAGCTTTTGGATTGTACCCTGCGTGACGGCGGACATATTACAGGCTCCTACTTCGGGGAGGATGTGATAAGGGCAATCATCAAGAACTTAATACAGTCGAAGATTGATATTATCGAGGTCGGCTTCCTTCAGGACTGCGAATATGACATCAACAGAGCCATGTTCAACTCCATTGAAGAGGCAAGGCCCATTCTTCCTGCAAAGAGTGAAGGAACAGCCTTCTCACTCATGGCTCAGGCAGACCTCTATGACTTAAATAAGCTTGAGGACTATGATGGAACCATAGATTTCATCCGCATCTCCTTCCACGATTATGATATTGAGGAGGGCTTTGAGGCCTGCGAGACAGTAATTAAGAAGGGCTATAAGTGCTTCGTGAATCCCATCAACATCATGGGCTACACGGATGAGCAGCTCCTTTCCTTTATTAAGAGGGTCAATGAGTTCAAGCCCTACGGCTTCACAATGGTGGATACTTTTGGATCTATGCAGAAGCAGGACCTCATGCGAATCTATCACATCATAGACCATAATCTTGATAAAAATATCAGGATTGCGCTTCATCTCCACGAGAACCAGTCGCTGTCCTACTCACTTGCCCAGAATTTCATTGATATCAACTCTCCTACAAGGGACATCTGTATTGACGGCTCTCTCTACGGAATGGGAAGAGTGCCAGGGAATCTGTGTATTGAGCTGATTCTCAAGTACATGAACGACAACATGGGTGCTTCCTATGATATAGAGCCCGTGTACGATGCAATCGATGAGTATATCATGGAGCTTAAGCGCCAGAATCCCTGGGGATACTCAATCGCCTATGCGCTTTCTGCCCAGCACAAGGTGCATAGGACCTATGCTGAGTATCTCATGGGACAGGGCCGGCTTAAGACAAAGCAGATCAATCAGATTCTGTCGCAGATTGCGCCTGAGCATAAGACCAGGTTTGACAGAAAATATATCGAGGGACTTTACGCAGCGTTCCAGAACCATATTATTGACGATGGCGTAGCAATTTCAGCCCTCAAGGAGAAAATTGGAGATAAGAGGGTGCTCATCCTTGCACCCGGTCCCAGCATTAACCAGTATGCTGATGAGATTGCAAAGTATGCTAAGGATGAGGACTGCGTGGTAATCTCTGCCAACTTTATCTGGGACGGGCTTAAATCAGACATTGCATTCTTCTCCAACATCAGGAGGTGGGAGGCATTCTGCGATAAGAAGGGGACTGGTTTACGAGTGGTAACCTCTAACCTCAGCGAGGCAGAGGGCACCTATGATTACGCCGTAAATTACTCTGACTACGCATATTACAAGGACAAGATTGCTGATAACTGCATTCTTATGCTGCTTCGCCTGCTGGAGAGGCTTCAAGTTAAGAATGTGGCATTCGCAGGCTTTGATGGCTTTAAGTCAGGTCAGAACTTTGCCCTCTCACAGATGGAGAGAGAGGCTGACCATACTCATGACAACGACCTCACGAGGGACGTTCTTGGAAGCCTTAAGGGAACAATGAATTTTACCTATATTACGCCTTCACTCTATGAAGACTAGTGTGAAAAAGTGCTATGCATTTTTTCTTATGCGAGAAATTTGAGATAATATGACACAGAAGAGATACAATCTGATTTCAATACTGATACTGGCTCTGGGACTGTGCCTGTGTATTTTTTTTGCAGGCCAGAAGAGAGGATTCTACGTTGATGAGTACTACACCATGAGTGATGCCTTCGGCGTCGGCGAGGGTATTTCCGTCGTGAACGGACAGTGGAATGATACCGCTGATTATATCCATCAGGTGAGCTACGACAAGGGAGATACCTTTGCGCAGCTCTTCAACAACACGGCGAACAACGTTCATCCTGCGGGCTACTATATTCTGGTGCACCTTGTGGGAATGCTTGTACCAGGCGTATTTACGAAGTGGATCGGCATTACGGTTAATATGATTCTGTTTATTCCCTGCGTATTCCTGATTCGTGAGCTTGCCTTCAGGCTGTCCGGGGAGGACCGTCTGCTGACACTCTTCTCGACTCTTGCCTACGCAGTATCCCCTGCAATCCTGTCGGGAGTGATGCTGGTGCGAATGTATCTTTTGTTCTCGCTTTTTGCAATAATTTTTGCCCTGACACTGGTATGTGACTTTGGCCGGGAAAAAATATCCCTGGTTAAGACCCTGCTGCCTTTATTTGTGGCGGGCTTCTGTGGATTCATGACACAGTATTATTTTGTGATTTTCATGTTCTTCATGACCTTCTTTTACTGCAGCTATCTGTTCATTATAAGAAGAAGGTTTGTGGATGCGCTTATTCTCGGGGCGACCGTGCTTGCCTCTCTTGTTGCTACATATTTTATTTGGCCCACCTCTGTGTACCATATCTTCAAGGGCTACAGGGGAACTGGTTCAGTTGAGGACCTGGTGAATCCCTCCCTGGAGGTATTGTTTGCGAGGACAAGCCTGTTTGTGGGACTTCTTGGCAAGGGGCTCTTCGGTGGTCTATTCATTGTGGCTGTCATCATTGCAGTTATCGGTCTTATTTTTATCATTAAGAATTTTGGCAAATATAAAGGCATACTCAGCGGTGGGGAGGATGTGTCCCTAGTTCAGGTGGGAGGGCACATTCTTCTCATACTCAGCTGTGTCTGCTATTTTGCAGTTGTTACCAAGATAGGACTTCGTGCGAGTGACGCCTCGAACAGATATCAGTACCCGATTTACGGTATTCTCCTCGTGCTGTTCATATGTATAAGCAGGTATTCCTTTAGCAGAATTGCGGAGAACTCTCCCAAGATTGCCAGCATATCCTTCAGGGGAATTGCAGCTCCCTATGTGCTGACGATGCTGATTGTGATCCTGATGACGGCAGGAGCGTATCTCCAGGACCAGGTTCTCTATCTCTATCGGGATGAGGCAGTGGTTGAGGCGTGGGAAGAGGCCAATCCTGATGCGGCAGTCCTTGTGTTCAACAGGGATGACGGTGATTACGATGCCAGAATCCAGGATTACCTGAGATACGACAGGGTGTTCTTTGAGAATGCTGAGGACTGCGCAGCGCTTGATGATGCAGACCTTGCACAGGCTGAGAAAATAGTGGTGTATATCGACAGGAAGTGCGATATACAGGCCTGCCTTGACTGCGTGACTAAATTAAATAACAGGGTGTCAGGTTATGAATTCCTGCATTCTGCAGTGAGTTCATTTGATATTTACGTATTTGAGTAATTGATGTGTTCGAGTGATTTTTTGAGATAAAGTAATCTGTTGGATTTGTGCTTGGTAGATTGATGAAGAAAGTCAAGAAGTTAATTGTAAATTTAATAATTATCCTCCTTCTGGTATCCTGCGCAGTATTTGCTGTGCTTGGGTTCTCGGGATTCTTCTCGGAAGGTGGATATCTCTATCAGCTTTCCCTGGAAAAATCCATAGAGAAGGCAGGTGGTGTGACCTCCCTTCTGGGCAGTGGTTCCTACGCTGATCCATTTCTTGTAAGATGCAAGAGTGAGCTGCTTTTCATGGATCAGTTTATTGAGGAAGAGGAGATAAACGGCCTCTATAATTTTTCCCTGGCAAACGATATTGATATGAAAATTGGAGCCGGACCGCAGAATGTGGTGATGGGAGAGGGTAAGGATTACTCCTTCCAGGGCGTATTCTTTGGAAACGGACATAAAATCAGCAATCTAGTAATCGAGGCTGAGGATAAGGCAGGTCTTTTCGAGGATCTTAAAGGGCAGGTTTATGACCTTTATGTCGAGGGTGAGGTAAAGGGCGGCTGCGCAGGTGGAATTGCAGGTCAGGTCGAGAGTACCGGAGTGATTGCAAACTGTATAGCGAATGTCACTGTGACAGGCGAGACTGCTGGAGGTATCGCGGGAGTGAACTACGGAAAGGTAGTGCACTGCGTTGATCAGAAGAGCACTTCGGTCATCGGCGATAACATGGGCGAGCAGCAGGGCTGTTACAGGAAGGACGGCAGAAAATATCTCTGCACGGACGACGGAAGCTACCTGTATGGCTTCAGGGCTGCCGCTAGACTTAATTCAGACGCCGGAGTACTGAATCCTATTGCACAGCATCGTATATTTAAGGGATTGTTAACACTCGGTTACTCGGATGGGCTGCTGAAGCTCCCGGATGCATGTGAGATGAAGGTGGAGGTTGTCGGAGAAAAGCGTACAATAAGGGGATTTTTCTCTGAGGAGCTTTCGGGCTGGGCGGTTGTGCTTCCGGAGAAGGAGATTGAGGCTGGTCTGCCTATTGTCCTAAAGGGTAACGGAAACAGTATGGCTTCTACTGAGAAGGACATCTCTGACTACAGACTTGAAATTCCGTCAGAATCTGGAAATACGACTGTGTCTGTGAAACTGCTTAGCTGCGGCGAGGGTAATTCGCTCTTCATCGACAGTGATATTAACGACGGACTTAAATTCATACATGAATCCAAGGAGAACGAGGTGCCGGGGCGCTTCGCCGCCCAGAATGCTTCAGGTAGTCTTGACGAGGGCGTTCTTGTCTCCTTCAAAGGCCGCGGAAATGATTCATATCAGCATTTTGACAACTGGAAGAACAGCTTCGCCCTTTCACTTAAGGAAAGACAGTCTGTGCTGGGACTTCCTGAAAATGAGGATTATGTGCTCCTTGCAGGCTTCAGGGAGGATTCAACGCTACCCTATATAATTGAGAGAGATCTCTTTAAGTCTATTGGGATACCCTATGCTTACGATTACCGTATGGTGCAGCTGTTTATCGATGGTGATTATCGAGGATACTATATGCTGACGGGTTCCCAGGAGATTGACAGTGGCAGGTACGACCTTGTCAATTCCTACGAGGAGACAGTAGGGCTCAATGACAGGAAACTGTCGGAATATCAGCAGATTAAGGATGATAACCCAGAGCGCGGACAGCTTAGGGTGTATTATGACATCCCTAATTCGCCGGAGGATGTGAGCGGCGGTTATCTGCTGGAGGTTGATTACAAGGATTATCCCGACTCAAGAAGCCGATTCATCTCAAGAGAGGGAACCACCCTCACAATGAAGAGTAATTCCTATGCTTCAAAGGCGCAGGTGGATTATGCTGCCGATCTGTGGCAGGACTTTGAGGATGCATTGTTTTCAGAGAGCGGATATAACGAGAAGGGTGGCTATTTCGGGGATTACATGGACCTTGAGTCCCTGGCTGACCTGTGCCTGACCTTTGAGATAAATGAAGATTCATCCATGGCAGGAAGTGTATATTTTTACACAGATGCAGGAGATGGAAAGCTCCATGCAGGCTCCCATTGGGATTCCGAGAAGTCCTTTGCCAAGGAATCAGCTGTGAAGGACAGGTCATGGCTTGGCGGTGATAAGCACGGAAAATATGAGGATGAGGGTGTAATGTTCTGGTGGCAGTTATATCAGCATCCGGAGTTTATCGAGATACTTCAGAAAGAATGGAATAAGAAGTTCGTTCCGGCTCTTGATGTATTGCTTTCTGAGGATGAAGATGCACATATGGAGGGCGGACTTGAGTCTATTCCTGCTTATGTGAGGGATTACGGAGACAGCGCGGCGATTGACAATATCAGATGGCCGGGCGGAAACTTTGGAATTAAGGCAGACAGCATCAGGAATTTCCTTGAGAAACGCCGTGATGCGCTTGGTGAATGGCTTTGATGGATATTAAGATTTTGAAAAGAATAGCAATTGCACTCGGCATTGTAATACTACTGATGCTGGTAGCTGTGGCAATCGGTCTCGCGAATTTAAGCGGCTTTGCTGGTAAGGGCTCTGCGGAGAACCCCTATCTTATCAAAAATGCGAAGGATATGACGCGTCTTTCTGCCAATGTGTCTAAGGGCAAAAAATATGAAGGTAAGTACTTTGCTCTTGATGGTGACATTGACATTTCGGGCTCTGATTTTTTGCCAATAGGATATGTAAATGGCGGTGAGGATGCAGAGTTTGCAGGCACCTTTGACGGAAGAGGACACAGCATTAACGGCGCTGATATGGACGTTGAAGGAAATGCGGGAGTCTTTGTCTGTGTTTCGGGCCGCATTCTCAATCTATCAATTGGAAATGCATTCATAGAAGGAAGTGAGTGCGCTGGTGGTATTGTGGCACACCTTACTGAGAGCGGAAGGATATATAACTGTGTGAGCTACGCCAGCGTTCATGGGGAGACTTGCGGAGCGGTTGTGGGTCAGTCGGAGGGAAGGCTTGTGAACTGCGTCCAGCTCCTAGACCATGAGGATTCTGGTTCGCCCTATGTTACAGGTGACGATGACAAGGCAGACCTGACGAACTGCTACACTACGCAGGAGGGCGAGCTTAAGCTCACCTGCAACGGATATGAGGAGAACAAGCTTGCGCTAAGGCAGAGAGGACTTGATTGCCTTAACAGTATGCTTACTGAACTGAAGTTGAGTGATTCGGACGTGGATTTCTGTGGATGGGAGCTCATTGATGAATTTCCTTTTGTGGTTCTCACTGAGTCGGTCGTAGATTCTGTGAACAAGGTTTCTGTTGACCTTGATGGCAGTGAGGAAGCGCTGGAGTATGATTTTGGGAGTCACTGCTTTACCAGTGAGAAGCTGAGAAGCCTTGATAGCCTGCTTGGGATTACAGTCAATTATGAGAAGGCTTCAGGAAGTAAATCCAGCATGGAAATTGCTGAAGATGTATCACAGGCATATATCAGCACAGGTGTAACTGGATTTCGTGTAGAATGCATGACGGAGTATGATGCAGACCGCAGGGCGGACGGCAGGGTCCTTGAAACAGATAATTCTGCTTCGGAAGGTGCCATGGATATAACAATGGAGGATCTTGGAACACCTGAGATAACATACGTTAACCTTGATGGAATTGCTGATATGAAGGCATCTGAAGTTTCGGAAGGGCTTTCAGTAATACGGCGCGGATATTATGATGAGACAGGAACCTGCCTTGATACCTGTAGTATCCTGGTGCTTGCTTCGTCGGGCACATATTCCATTTCAGGAAGTCTTGATGGATGTGTGAGGGCAGTTGCATCGCCTGTGATGGAGAGTTCCGTCCCGGAGATTGACCTGTCTATCATCCTTGATGGTGTTAATATTTCCTCTGACAGGATGCCCTGCATTGATATTCCTGACTGCGGAAATGATGGTCTGCTTCATATCGAGGTTGCCAAGGGAAGCTTAAACAGGCTTACTGGTTCGAACCGTGTTGATATATATTCCCAGGGCTACAAGAGTGAGGGTGTTTTATCATCAAAGCGCCCACTTGATATCAGGTCTGAAGGTGGCAGGAGTGGCGCTGAGGATTTTGGAAGCTTTGAGAGCTCATCCCTCATTATCGATGGAGACCTCGAGGGAGTTGAGTGTGAGGGCGGTCTCACTATTGATGGCGGAAACTATGATATAAGGGTGCGCGATGACGGAGTATCCTGTGGTGGAGAGTTCACTCTTGCGGACGGATTCATAAATGCAGAGTGCTTTGACAACGGCGTGGACTGCGATGATGTATTCCTCGAGGGTGGCGTTCTTACAGGCGCCGTGATGTCAGGAAGCGAGGCCTTCGTCAAGTCGCATGTGCGTGCATCGGGAACAACGGTCGCCTTTGAAGGCGGACGAAACAAGCTTCATGAGGATTCAAAGCAGGGAATGCTTGAACTTACTATATCTGACAGTTACCCCGCAGGCACAGTTATTGTCATGGCGGACGCCGCTGACAATCCAATCCTTGCACTAAAATATGCAGCCGACGGACGTGAGGCTGGATTTTCAGTAGGATCAATCGCAGATGGACAGTATCATTTCTATATCTGTGATAAAATAGATGGAGATTTTGTTGGAGCAATCTGCCAGAATGTGATAGGATTTGACAGGAGTCGTCCGCTCACTAGTGAAGATGGCAGGGAACTGGCTATAGGAGGAATCGAGAAACGGTTTAAGGTAAATGAAGAATAGGTATTTATTATTAGGATTACTTGTTGCCGCCCTCATTGCGGTGACAGTATTATTAAAACTTACGGAAGCAAGTGTTGTCAAAGAAAACTCTTCAGAGGGGAGTTGCAGTATTTTCTTCAAGGGCAGTGCAATCCTTGTTGATGATGACAGTATGGCGTATGTTGCAGGAAATACGGTCACTTTTGGAAAGAGCGGAACGTACAGGGTTTCTGGAGAGTGCCAGGATGGTCAGATAATCGTTGAGACTGAGGACCTTGCCAAGATTACGGTTGTTCTCGATGGACTGACTCTGACAAGCACCTCCTCATCACCAATTTTCGTTAAGAAAGCAAAGCAGGTGGATATATTTTACACGGGAGATAATTCCCTCACTGATGGCACCGCCTATGAAGGGCAGGTGGATGGCAAGCCAAATGCCTGCATCTTTTCCAGGTCAGACCTGGACCTGATGGGAGATGGAACGCTCACTGTAAATGGTAACTTCCATCACGGAATATCGGTAAGAGGCGATCTGGATGTGGAGTCCGGCAATCTCTTTGTCAATGCTGTGGGCAATGCGCTCGATGGCAGGGATTCTGTCGAAATCAAGGGCGGAAATTCAATGCTTGTTGCTTCAAATGATGGAATTAATTCAAAGAATAATAGTGATGCCAACGAGGGAACAGTGTCCGTGACAGGCGGAATTGTGAAGATTACCTCTGGCGACGACGGGGTTCAGGCTGCCAAGGAAATCAGTATTCAGGGCGGTGAGGTGACAATCGCTTCGGAGGGAGACCTTCTCAAGACTGATGGAAAGCTTGATGTCCGCAGGGAATGCGTGTACGCAGTTAATGTGCATGTGGAGGAAGAGAAGTGAGCAGACAGCTGACGGTATTTAGGAATGAGAAAAAATACCTGATTCCGCAGGATGTGGCGCTTAAACTTCAGGAGGAAATCGTGAAGCTCTTAGAGCCGGATGAACATTCCACGGATGGGTATTATACAGTGCGGAGCCTGTATTTTGATTCTCTGAACAATGCAGACTTCGTTCAGAAGGATGCGGGTGTCAGATACAGGAAGAAGGTCAGACTCAGGGTTTACTCCCCAGAGGACGAGACAGCTAAGCTTGAACTAAAGGCAAAGGATGGAAACCTGCAGCACAAGATGAGTCTTCTTGTTTCAAGAGATGAGGCGAGGCTTCTGCAGGAGGGCGAGTACGAGTTTCTGATAGACAGAGGCGATGAACTTTCGCTCAAGCTGTACAAGATAATGACGCTTGGTATATACAGGCCGGCAGCTCTTATCGAGTATGACAGAAGGGCTTTCGTATATCCCGAGTTCAACACGCGAATCACCTTCGATACCATGGTGAGAAGCTCCGAGGTTGACCTTGATGTGTATGAAATGGACCCTGCCTGGAACAGCGTTCTTTCGGATGCGACAGTGCTTGAGGTCAAGTACGATGAGAAGCTTTTCGGCCCGATTTCAAAGCTTTTAAGAAAGTATAACATCGTGAATTCTTCTTACAGTAAATACGGCAGTGGCCGCGTGATAATGGAAGAGTATTTATAGAAACATAATTAAGAGGAGAGGTGAATAATGATAAAAGTACTGCGTGCTTTTTCTTATGTGAAAAATTGTTTCTCTGCGCTCACAATTTTTCACTTCACCCTTTCTCTGATAAAGCGCGGAGAAAAGGTGAAATGAAATGTCAAAAAGTGAAATTCTGAATTGGTTTTCAGGGAACAGTGCGTCCCTTACTGTAGGCAAGATTCTTCTGGTGCTTTGCACGGCGCTTGTGCTGAGTCTTATAATTTTTGCAACATATAAGATTACATATAGTGGAGTGAGCTATAATGCCAGATTCAATGTCGGCAACGTAATCATCACACTTATCACAGCTGTAGTAATGTTGATGATCGGCAGCAACATTGCCATCTCTCTCGGAATGGTTGGTGCGCTGTCAATCGTAAGATTCCGTACCGCAATCAAGGACCCTCAGGATACGATATACCTGTTCTGGTCGATTGCAACAGGCCTGGCAGTTGGTGCTGGCGTGTATCAGCTTGCAGTTGTAGCCGTTCTCTTTATTGCAATTGTGTTGGTTGGAGCTTCCTTCTACACCAGGATGAACAGCAAGTACATTATCATCATCCGCGGTGAGGCAGACCTTGATAAGACTGAGGTCGCAAACAAGCTCGCTGCTGATTTCAAGAATGTCAGGGCAAGAGCAGTCAACAACAGGGCTGAGTCTGTAGAGATGATCTTCGAGGTGAGTGCTAAGGGCGGTCTTGATGTTTCCCTTGTAGACGGACTCAAGTCGGTAAAGGGTGTGAAGAGCGCCAACTGGATTCTCGAGGTCGGCGAGGACGTCGGCTAGTCTTTGGGAATAGTGCATTGGGAATAGTGCATTGGGAATAGTGCACCGGAGAAAGAGGGTTTCCTCTTTCACCGGTGCTTTTTTGCCTGACATGGGTGTTATGTAAACTGAAATTCTATTGTTGTATTGTTGTTTTGTTCTATTGTTGTTTTGCGGGTGCGTGTCGGGTGCATATTGGGT
>DCHL01000190.1:11469-18591 GCA_002317595.1 Lachnospiraceae bacterium UBA1753
GTGTCGGGTGCATATTGGGTGGAATTATTAGCTGATTTACAGATTTTACACCGTTGTTTTTGATGCCATTTTTGAAATGTGGTGGAATACTTTGAAAAATGAGCAGAATTACACCGTTTTGCTAAAGAAGCTTTCAGGGAAATGGTGGAATATATTGATTTACAAGTTATTTTCCACCACATAAAAATAGTTTCTGATTAGTTTCTTCGGGTCATGGGTGTAATACTGGTGCTATCAGTAACATATTCCACCATCGCTCAAGTTCAAAAGGGTGGAATATGCCGCGATACGCCTCATATTCCACCAAGATTCATTTTGTTTCCTCTTATCAAATAATTTCTGGGGTGTAAAATCGTCATAAATCATGTCATTTTCCACCGTTTTCAAGTGTATCAGTATGTTTCTGGGTAAGTCGCAGTGAAAACCAGCCACCAGGGCCACTATGTCTATTTCCTGCTGGTTCTCAAAAAACTTCCTGAAAATTTCTCAGAAATTGGTTCCCTGATTCTCCTAAAATAGTTTCCTGATTCTCCTAAATTAGTGTTGACAGAATAGAATTATGAGAGTATATTCAGTTTTATCAACAAACCATAGCGAAATGGTAGGAATAGTAGGAAATACCAAAAACCAAAATCGCGACGGATGTAAAAACAAGCACATACAACACACAGAGTAACCGATGAGAATAATGATGAGAATTAAGGAGGAGAATTATGAAGAGAAGAATTTTATCAATCATTATGACAGTAGTAGTATCAGCATCGTTACTTGCAGGTTGTGGTAAGACTGAAGCGGCAGCAGACGCAGCAAAGGATAAGACAGCAGAAGCATCTGCAGCAGAGACACCAGAAGAGGCAGAGACATCAGAAGAGGCAGAGACATCAGAAGGGGCAGAGACAACAGAAGCGGCTACAACAGAGACGGAAGTGGGAGATGAGTTCGAGGGTGAAGGACTCAATGAGGCTAAGGTTGTTCATATCGGCTTCATGCCCAGCTCGACAACAGCACAGATCAGTGCTGCAAAGGGATATATTGATGATGCGCTTAAAGAGTATGGCATCGAGGCGGAATACACGACAGTAGTGACGGGACCACCTGCAATTGAGGGACTTACAGTCGGAGATCTTGATCTGACATTTATTGGAAATCTTCCGGTATTTACAGGAGTTTCAAATGGTTCACCAATCAAGGCAATCTACAAGAGCCCCGCATCAGATGGCGGAATTTATGGAATTGTGGTTCCGGACGGAACTGATATCGTAGAGGCGAAGGATCTTGCTGGCAAAAAAATTGCCGTTGTAATTGGAACTGCGGCAAATGCGTATCTCGAGATTCTGCTTGGAACAGTGGGGCTTACACTTGATGATATCACTATCATAAATGTCGCACCTGCTGATGTGGCAACAGTTATTGCAAACGGAGAGGCTGATGCCGGTGTCCTCTGGGATCCCCTTGTAATTAAGGCTGCAAAGGCTATTGGAGGTTCAGTAATCCTGCGTCCCAACGGTCTGACAGAAGACCAGATGTTTATCGTAGGAAACGATACTTTCCTTGCTGAAAATCCCCTTATTGCATCAGTAGTAGTAACTGGAGCAATCAAGGCTGACGAGTTCCTGATGGCGAACCCTGAGGAGTCAATCAAGATTATAACTGAAGCAACTGGTGATGAAGCAGATGAGTGGGATGCCATCAACCATCTCCACACCACAGTAGGATTTGCAGAGATTGACTATGAGACAGCTGAGCAGGTTAAGGATTTCCTTAAGAGAAATGATCTCCTGCAGGCAGAATTTGATGTGCACGACATACTTATCGACAAGTACTGGGATAAGGCTCTCGAGCTGTCTAAGTAGGATTGTGTAGTTATCCATCCAAAAGAATGCAGAGTGAAAGGAATAGTGAAATGGCTAAGCTGCTTGAAACGGGTATATGTGATACCCATCATCATATTTATAATCCAAAGGAATTCAAAATGGCACCTCTGCCGACATTTCCCTGGACAGATGAGATGCCGGGACATCCTGCAGAGGAGTATAAGGAAATTCAGAAGAAGGCGGGAATCACGAGGAATGTCATAGTGGCATGCTCAGTATATGGTTTTGATATCAGAAGCGATCTGGATGCCCTCGTTAAGCTCGGAAGCGAAGATACTAGAATCATATCACTGCTGACTTCAGATTACTCTGATGAGGAACTAGCTGACCTTCATGAAAAAGGAGTAAGAGGAAGCAGGGCCTTTGGGTTCATTCCCAATGGGTTTGAGGAAGCAAGGAAACTTGCCCCGAGATTCGCAGAGCTTGGGTGGAGCCTTGATTTTATGCCCAATACCGAGGAACAGACAAGGGAGCTGAATGACTGGGTGACCAAGCTGCCATGTCAGGTAGTTATTGACCACCAGGCATCTGCAAAGAGCGTCGACGACCCGATATTCAAGGAACTTAACAGACTCATGAAAAGTGAGAATGTCTGGGTTAAGTCATCTGGACTCTTCAGAGTGTCGGAGGGTGATAAATGGAAGGATGCACTGGAGGTCAGCCATAGCCTAATAAGGGACTATCCTGATCGCGTTATCTGGGGAACAGACTGGCCCTTCAACTGGTCTCCGTTATCAGAAAAATATAACACTGACAAGGATGAGTACGATGCTGGCCTCATTTTCAGGATGCTTCCAGAACAGGTTGATGAGAAAGCGAGACAGAAGGTACTGTGGGATAACCCGGACAGATTATATTTCCAGTAAGAAAAAATTGGATTCAATCAAGCCGCTGCACAAAGGATGCAGCGGCTTATTTTATGGCAGAAACAGCCAACAGAAATATTCCCCCAAAAACAACAGAAATAATCTTTGAAAAATATTGTTGACATGTATGTAGATGTGTTGTATATTCTTTTCAACACATAACATACTGTTTTGGTAGGAATAGTAGGAAAGAATGCGGCGATAAGTCTCAATTATAGCAAGAGATGAATTAATGCAGAGTTATAGGAGGACATTATGAAAAGAAAATTATTATCAGTTATCACAGCAGTAGCAGTTACAGCAACATTGCTTGCAGGCTGCGGCAAGACAGAAGCAGTAGGTACTGAGCAGGCACCTGCAGCAGAAACAGCAGAAACAGCGGATACAGCAGAAGTAGCGGATACTGCAGAAGCATCAGGTGCAGAGCAGGAAGCTGCGGCAGATGAATTCGAGGGAGAGGGCCTTAACGAGGTGAAGGTTGTTAATATCGGATTCCTGTCAAGCTCAACCACAGCACAGATCAGTGCAGCAAAGAATTATGTGGATGATGCCCTTAAGGCATACGGATACGATGTAGCATACACAGAGTTTGTTACAGGACCACCCGCAATCGAAGCACTTACAGCCGGCGATATCGATTTTGCTTATATCGGAAACCTTCCTGTATACACAGGTGTTTCCAATGGATCAAAGATTAAGGCAATTTACAAGCCCCCGGTTACTGAGAACGGAATGTACGGAATTGTGGTACCTGGAGAGACAGACATCAAGGAAACAGCAGACCTGGCAGGCAAGAACATTGCAGTTGTAGCAGGTACAGCAGCTCACGCATACTTAGAACTCCTTCTTGGAACAGCAGGTCTTTCACTTGATGACATCACACTCGTGAATGTGGCACCTGCAGATGTTGCAACAGTTGTTTCTAATGGAGATGCCGATGCGGCAGTTCTTTGGGAGCCAGTTGTAACTAAGGTAGCAGCAGCAGTCGGTGGTTCAGTAATCCTTCGCTCAAAGGGAATCACAGAGGATCAGTGGTTTATTGCAGCTAGAGAAGAGTTTCTTGAGAAGAACCCACTTGTTGCAGCAATCTTTGTAAGTGGTGCAATTCAGGCTGATCAGTTTGCAATTGATAATCCTGAGGAGGCTAAGAAGATTATTGCTGAGAATACAGGCGACACAGTCGAGACATGGTCAAGCCTTGATAACCTTCAGAAGGTAGAAGAATTTACACAGGCTGATTACGATACAGCTGATCAGGTCAAGGCCTTCCTTGAGAAGAATGACCTCCTCCAGGGAGATATTGATGGACGCGAGATTATGGTTAACAAGTACTGGAAGAAGGCAGCTGAACTATTAAAGTAAGCAGATAATCGGGGCTGGCAATTTCCAAGTCCAGGCGCATGATGAAAGGAACTACTTATGAGAGGGAAAAAAATAATACTATCACTTATCTTACCGGTAGTGCTGGTAATACTTTGGGAGATCGGTGGAAGGACAGGAAGCATCAATCCGAGCCTCTTCCCGACTCCAGGAAGAATATTTCAGGCCTTTCTCAAGACGATGGGCAATGGAAAACTTGAGGCCAATATTTTTGTCAGCCTTCGAAGAGTCTTTTTGGGATATCTTGCTGGTGCGTTCCTAGGAATTCTGGCAGGTGTGATTATGGGTCTTTCTGAGACAGTACATACAGTTTTCTCTGTAATATTTGAAGTACTCAGACCAATCCCCATCATGGCATGGGTTCCGGTGCTTATCCTCTGGATAGGAATCGGCGAGCCGTCAAAGGTTATTGTAATCATGATTGGAAGCTTCTGGCCTATATTTTTGAACACCTATGACGGCATAAGGAACGTCGACAGGAAATATATAGAGGTTGCACAGATATTCAGAAAGAAAAGACTTCAGACAATTTTCGAGGTTATGCTTCCCGCGGCTCTGCCGTCAATATTCACAGGCCTCAGGGTTGGAATCGGATCTGCGTGGGTGAGTGTAATCGGAGCCGAACTCATTGCGGCATCCGCGGGACTTGGCTTCATGATTTCGTACTCCCGCGAGCTGGCGCAGCCGGCCAATATGTATGTGGCAGTACTTGTGATTGGAATCATTGGATATTTTATTAATGTCATCATTAAGAAGGTTGAAGTAAAGCTTCTTAAGTGGAATTAGTACTCGGGTGATGTGCCCTGAGGGTTAGGAAAGATATGAGCGTAAATCAGGAATCTGAGAAATCAATAGCATTATCGATAAAGAATCTGAACAAGAGCTTTGCGGTGGATAACGATCTTGTCGATGTCATCAAAGACCTCACACTGGATGTGGAGGAAGGCGAGTTTATAAGTATCGTGGGACCCAGTGGATGTGGAAAAAGTACACTTTTCAGGATTATCGGTGGACTTGATACTCCCACAGATGGAACTGTGTCAATTGAGGGAAGACAGGTGTCGGGAATCGACCAGGATATCAGCATGGTATTTCAGGAAAATCGACTTTTCCCCTGGAGGAGAGTAAAGGACAATATCCTCTTCGGTCTTGATGATGAGAGAAGAAAGAAACTTGGCAAGGAAGAGCAGAAGGCACTTGTTGATAAGTATATTGAATTGGTTGATCTCAAGGGTTTTGAGAATTCATATCCGAAGCAGCTTTCCGGTGGTATGAAGCAGAGGGCCAGCATTGCTAGGACACTGATTTCTGATCCCAAGGTTCTGCTTCTCGATGAGCCCTTCAGTGCCCTTGATGCATTTACGAGAATGTCACTTCAGAATGCGCTGACGGATATCTGGAGAAAAGAGAAGAAGACAATGATTCTCATCACCCACGATATTGATGAGGCAGTGTTCCTGGGGACAAAGATTGTGGTACTGTCAGAGCGTCCCACGAGAATAAAGCGAATTTTTGACGTGAATATCGACAGGCCCAGGGACAGAAGCAGTGATGAATTCACTAACCTGAGACGTGATGTAATGCGTGAATTCTTCGGACATAAATCTGAGGCCGTTGAATACAATATCTAGAAAATAGGGCAAAGAATTCAGCATCTATATAATTATTAGGGCAAAGAATTCAACATCTATATAATTATCAAGGCAAAGAATTCAGCATCTTACTATAATTTTGATGAAAGGACATAAGAAGATAATGAAGGTACTGGCATTAAATGGAAGTTCACATAGTCATGGAGTTACCTACGCTGCATTAAAGGTAGTGGCGGATGAACTCAAGGAACAGGGAATTGACACAGAAATTATACATGTGGGTTCTAGGCCGATAGGTGGCTGCGTGGATTGTAGAAAGTGTAGGACTGATCACAGATGCAGTTACAATGACCAGGTAAATGAGATAATCGACCGTCTGGATGAATTTGATGGAATTATTCTGGGAGCACCTGCACATTACATGGGTATTCCAGGAACCTTTAAGGCCTTTCTTGACAGATTCTTCTATGCGACAGAGCATCTGGAGGGACATACACATCTCGTATGCTCGGCTATTACAGTATGTCGCAGGGCTGGAGCAATCGATACCTTCCATCAGCTGAACAATTATTTTGCCTGCAGCAATCAGGTGGTGATTGGAAGCCAGTACTGGAATGTGGTCTTTGGATGGAAGCCGGATGAATTCCTGGAGCAGGATGTTGAGGGAGTTCAGACCTTGAAGGTGCTATCAGGAAATATTGCGTGGGCCTTGAAGGTGATTGATGCCACTAAGGACACGATTCCACATCCTGTCATCAAGGAGAAGAGAACAAGAACTAATTTCTGCAGATAGCATCAAGGAGAAGAGAACAAGAACTAATTTCTGCAGATAGATATGACTACTGGGGATGAGAGTTTGAGGTCATATATATAAGTATGCTATCTTTTGAGCTTTGCTGCATACGGATTTCAGAAAGGGTGGAATATGCTACGATACGCTGCATGTTCCACCCGGATTTTTGGGCTTGAACGTATCGTGAGCATGCCTGGTGCATGCCTGGTGCGTGTCGGGTGCATATTGGGTGTAATTATTAGCTGATTTACAGATTTTACACCGTTGTTTCTGATGCCATTTTTGAAATGTGGTGGAATACTTTGAAAAATGAGCAGAATTACACCGTTTTGCTAAAGAAACTTTCGGGGAAATGGTGGAATATATTGATTTACAAGTTATTTTCCACCACATAAAAATAGTTCCTGATTAGTTTCTTCGTGTCATGGGTGTAACACTGGTGCTATCAGTAACATATTCCACCATCGCTCAAGTACAGAAGGGTGGAATATGCCGCGATACGCTGCATATTCCACCAAGATTCAATTTGTTTCCTCTTATCAAATAATTTCTGGGGTGTAAAATCGTCATAAATCATGTCATTTTCCACCGTTTTCAAGTGTATCAGTATGTTTCTG
>DCHL01000151.1 GCA_002317595.1 Lachnospiraceae bacterium UBA1753
CCGTTGCACTCTCGGTGCTACAAGTGCACTCCCTCTGCCTCAGAAGAACCCTCACACCACAACAGAAGGTTTCTCACAAATAATAAAGCCGCGGAAACAAAATATGCTTCCACGGCCCATTATATCACAATGTAAAGCGGACATTCGCAATCCGCGTCGCATTATTTGTTGAATTTCCTACAGCAGGCTCTTGATGATTCTGTTGATTTCTCCGGGATCTGCCTGACCCTTCATTGCCTTCATGGTCTGACCCACGAGAGCACCGATTGCCTTCTCCTTACCGCTGTGGTAGTCCTCGACAGCCTTAGGGTTGTTGGCGATGACTTCCTCGATAACCTTCTGAAGGGCACCAGTGTCGTTCACAATAACAAGGTTCTTCTCCTTAGCGTAGCTCTCGGGCTCGACATCAGACTCAAACATAACCTCAAATACAACCTTTGCATTTGTGTTGTTGAGTTCCTTCTTCTCCACCATCTCGATGAGTTTTGCAAGGTGAACGGCTGTAAACTTGATGTCCTGAGGGTCCATGCTGCGCTCCTTGAGGAGTCTCATGGTCTCACCCATCAGCCAGTTGGATACCTTCTTGGCATCTGCTCCAAGTGCAGTAGTCTCCTCAAAGATATCAGCAAGCTGCTTAGAACCGGTAATAATCTCAATATCATACTCAGGAATGCCATACTCGTCCTTGTAGCGGGCCATCTTGGCCTCTCTGAACTCAGGCTCATTAGCCTTGATGGCATCAACCATCTCCTGAGACACTACGATAGGAACAAGGTCCGGATCAGGGAAGTATCTGTAGTCCTGCGCATCTTCCTTTGATCTCATGGCATAGGAAGCACCCTTTGTGTCATCCCATCTTCTTGTCTCCTGAACTACCTTCTCACCGGCCTCGATGAGGTCAATCTGGCGGTTCATCTCACCCTCGATAGCGTGGGTGATTGCAGTGAAGGAGTTAAGGTTCTTCATCTCAGTTCTTGTTCCGAACTTATCAGAACCCTTCTCCCTAACAGACAGGTTTACATCGGCTCTCATTGAGCCTTCCTGAAGCTTACAGTCTGATGCTCCAAGGTACTGGACAATCATCCTGAGCTTCTCAAGGTAGTTGATTACCTCCTCAGCAGACCTCATATCAGGCTCTGATACAATCTCAATAAGAGGCACACCAGAACGGTTGTAGTCTACGAGCGAAGCATCCTCCCACTCATCGTGGATGAGCTTACCAGCATCCTCCTCCATATGAATCTCATGGATTCCAACGAACTTAGGATTGCCATCCTTATCAAGAATCTCAACCTTTCCATCATGACAGATGGGCAGATAGAGCTGGGATATCTGATAGTTCTGCGGGTTGTCGGGGTAAAAATAATTCTTTCTGTCGAATTTGCCGTAGCGGGTGATCTCGCAGTTTGTTGCAAGACCTACAGCAATGGCATACTCAAGCACCTGCTTGTTGAGAACCGGAAGTGAACCGGGCATTCCCGTACATACAGGGCAGGTATGTGTATTGGGTGCTCCTCCGAATGCAGTAGAGCAGCCACAGAAAATCTTTGTTTTGGTCGCGAGCTCAACATGAACCTCAAGACCTATGACGATTTCATATTCTTTAGCCATAACATTTCTCCAATAAAGGTATTAATGCTTATTGTGAAAAGCGGACATTCGCAATCCGCTTCGCAGCTTATCTGCTTTCAACTATCTGTTCTGCTCATATGTGTAAGCAGCTCTGATGAGAGTCTTCTCACTGTAGCAGTCTCCAATCAGCTGAACTCCGATGGGAAGTCCCTTGCTGTCCGTTCCACAGGGAACAGAGATTCCGGGAAGTCCTGCGAGGTTAACTGAAATGGTGTAGATATCACCGAGGTACATCTTGATAGGGTCTGCAAGGCTCTCTCCAAGCTTAGGCGCTGTTGTAGGAGCTGCAGGTCCAAGGATGAGGTCATACTTTGCAAAAGCATCGTCAAATGCCTTCTTGATAAGCGCCTTAACCTTAAGTGCCTTCAGATAGTAAGCATCATAGTAGCCTGAGCTGAGAACGAAGGAACCAAGCATGATGCGGCGCTTAACCTCAGCACCAAAGCCTTCTGAACGAGACTTCTTGTACATCTCATGAAGTCCCTCGTAATTTTTTGCCCTGTATCCGTACTTGACACCATCAAATCGCTCGAGATTTGAGCTTGCCTCAGCTGCTGCGATCGTGTAGTATGCAGGAATTGCATAGTCAACAAGGTCGAGATCGAACTCCTCGAGAATTGCACCTGCTGCCTCAAGAACCTTAGCCGCTGCAAGAACTGACTCCTTAACCTCGCTGTCGAGACCCTCGCCAAAATATGTCCTGGGAATACCGATTTTCATTCCCTTTACATCGTTCACAAGCGCCTCTGTGAAGTTGGTGTCATCTCTGTCAAGCGATGTGGAATCCTTGATATCATGGCTTGAGATAACCTCAAGAACCGTAGCACAGTCTGTCACATTTTTTGTAAGCGGTCCAATCTGGTCAAGAGACGAACCGTAAGCGATAAGTCCATATCTTGAAACTGTTCCGTATGTAGGCTTCATGCCTACAACGCCGCAATATGACGCTGGCTGTCTGATTGATCCACCTGTATCTGAACCAAGTGCCGCAAAGCACTCATCCGCTGCAACTGCCGCTGCACTTCCTCCTGACGAACCGCCGGGCACATGCTCAGGATTCACAGGATTCTTTGTAGGACCGTAGAATGAAGTCTCGGTGGTTGAACCCATGGCAAACTCATCCATGTTGGTCTTTCCAATGATAACTGCGCCTGCCGCCTTCAGATTGAGCACTGCCTCTGATGAGAATGTGGGCACAAAATTATTGAGGATGTTTGAAGAACATGTTGTAAGCAGTCCCTCAGTACACATATTGTCCTTAACAGCAACAGGAACACCGGCAAGCGGTCCTGTGAGCTCTCCTGACTCTATTTTTTTCTGAATGTCAGCAGCCTGCTCTCTCGCACCAGCCTCATCAACTGTCACATAGCAGTTATACTCGCTCTCCTTAGCCTTAATCTGCGTAAGCACAGCCTCAAGAGCCTCGGGTGCAGTAACGCTGCCTGCTTTTATGGCTGCAGATAATTCCACAGCTCCCATTTTTAAAATATCCATAGTCAACTCCTTTAGAAGGTGGGCGGAACCATATACATTCCGTCCTTCATCTCCGGTGCATTGGCGAGAACCTGCTCTGAGAGGTCGCCGTTTGTGACAACATCCTCCCTGAATACATTCTGCACATCAAACACGTGTGACATGGGCTCAACCTCGCTTGTGTCAAGCTCAGAAAGCTTGTCGATATAGTCAAGCATCGCCCCCATATCCTTCTTGGCATTCTCTTTATCCTCATCGGAGAGTGAGAGCTTAGCCAGGATACCTACGTATTCTATTGTCTCATCACTGATAATATTTGCCATAACTGTCCTTTCACATAAGGCCTACTGCCTTATTTTTGGAAAAAATATGTCCTATTCTGCGTGGGATTAGTCTCTAACCTAATATCAGTCTTATCCTGCGCAGGATTAGTATCTAACCTAATATCAGTCTTATCCTGCGTAGGATTAGTCTCTAACCTTAATGTGAACCTCTCTAAGCTGCTGCTCAGTAACTGTGTTAGGTGCTGAACACATGAGGTCCTGACCTGAACCAGCCATAGGGAAGGCGATGATCTCACGGATGTTCTCCTCATTCTTGAGAAGCATGATCATACGGTCAACTCCAGGTGCCATTCCTGCGTGCGGAGGTGCTCCGAACTGGAATGCCTGGTAGAGTGCTCCAAACTTAGTCTCCAGAGTCTCCTTATCGTAGCCTGCAATCTCAAATGCCTTCTCCATGATTTCCATGTCATGGTTTCTTACAGCACCTGATGAAAGCTCGATACCGTTGCAGACGATATCGTACTGATAAGCGAGAATCTCAAGGGGATCCTTCTCAGTTAACGCCTGTAAACCACCCTGTGGCATTGAGAATGGATTGTGTGTGAAGCCAACCTTCTTGGTCTCCTCATCCAGCTCAAACATAGGGAAGTCGTTGATATAGCAGAACTTATATGCCTTCTTGTCGATGAGGTCAAGTCTTGCACCAAGCTCATTTCTAAGTGCGCCTGCACACTGGGCTGCTCTCATCTCCTTGTCAGCGATAAAGAAGATTGTATCTCCAGGAACAAGTCCTGCAAGCTCCTTGAGTGTCTCCTTGAGCTCCTCAGGGATAAACTTGTCGAT
>DCHL01000118.1 GCA_002317595.1 Lachnospiraceae bacterium UBA1753
TTAAGGCTGTTACAGGAAGCGAAGCAGCAGCAAACCAGATAGAGGCTTCTTTCAGAAAAAACGACATGCCTTATACTTCCGATAACGCCAAAGAGGCACAGAAGGCACTTGATATGGCTGGGGAACTCGATGAACTGGCGGTCGATGGTGGGCTCAGCGACGAGAGTATCTGCTATCTCCTTGAAAACGGAGCAGAGCTGACTCTGGAGAATGTGTACAGGGCACAGTTTTCCAACATGGGAGCGGTTCCTGCCGGTACGGTTACTGAGAATAGCAGCGAGTATCAGCAGCTCCTTCCTCAGATTCAGAGAATTATTGAGAAGAGCGGCAGGGAAGCTGACAACGAGACTGTGGAGGATGCTCTCTGGCTTATCAATCACAGGCAGGCTCTCACTGAGGATACGCTCACACGATTAGGTGAACTGAAAGGCATCGCGCTTCCACTTGACAGAGAGTTTCTGCTTGATGGCGTGGCATCTGCATTGTCAGAAGGCAAGGGTGGAACGGATGCACTTCTTGTAAAAAATGCAAGAGTGACAGCTGAAGTCAGACTTGAGATGACAAGTGATGCAGCGGTCAGGATGCTGATGAGAGGAATCGAAGTTGATACCTCGGACCTTCAGGATCAGGTGGAGGCTCTTAAGGAGCTTGAACAGAAGCTTGCAGGTGCGTCGGCAGAGGTGATGGCTGACACACTGGAAAAAGTTGATGAGATAAGGTCGCTTCCAATTGCAGTGATTGGCTCACTCTCAGCAGAGGACCATCTGACACTGAGCTCGGTATACGAGAAGGGTGTTGCATTAAAGGCTACATATGATGCGGCAAATTCCAGCTATGAGGCACTTAGAACGGAGATCAGATCCGATTTGGGTGATTCAATTAAGAAGGCATTTGCCAATGTTGATGACATCCTTGAGGATATGAATCTCGATACAACAGAGAGCAACAGAAGAGCCGTAAGAATCCTCGGATATAACAGCACTGAAATCACACATGAGAATATCAGCGCAGTCAAGGAAGCAGACAGCAAGGTTACAGGAGTAATTGACAGACTCAATCCTGCATCTGTGCTCAGACTTATCAGAGAGGGCAGGAATCCACTTAACATGAACGTGGATGAACTCAGAAATACCCTTGATGAGTACAACCGAGAGGATGGCAGGGCAGAGAAATATAGTGAATATCTCTGGAAACTGGAGAAGAATGGTCAGATTTCCGAGGACGAAAAGGAAAGTTTCATCGGCATTTACCGTCTCTTCCGCCAGGTTGAGAAGTCAGACGGTGCAGTAATAGGAAGTCTGGTAAACAGCGGTGCAGAAATCAATGTGAAGAATCTACTCTCTGCCGTGAGAAGCAGGAAGGCAAGAGGCGAAGATTACAGGGTTGACGACAGCTTCGGCGGACTTGAAGAAAAAATTCCAGAGGGAGTAAAGCGAATTGACGTTCAGATCAGTCAGGCATTCCAGTCAGCTGACTATTACGAGCGGAAAAATGGAGACGTGCTTGATACAATTGACCCTTCAAAGCTTGAGAGAATGTGGGAGGAAGGCAGACTTACGACAGATACGTCGCTGGAGGAGATTGCTGACTACATGAGATATTCAGGCAGTGATATGAGTAAGGAAGCACAGGCAGCACAGGAATCCTACAATGAGAGAAGCGCAGCGGATATCAGGGCAGCAATGAAGGCTTCCGATGAAGTGATTCTTGCATTGGAGCAGTATGACATGCCTGTAAGCTCAGCCAATCTTCAGGCAATGAGCGGCCTTCTCTATGATAGGGGCGATTTTTTCAGGCAGCTTGCAAAGTATGGCAAGGAAGTCAGGACTGCTGAACTTATTGAAGAGTTTGATAATAAGGATGCAGCAGTGGCGGCAATGGACGACCTGGTTGAAAAATCAGAAGAAATGATAAGCTCGGCGATGGAAAGTGCCGATATATCATATGGAAGTCTTGAAGACCTGATGCTTATGAGCAGACAGATTAGGCTGATTGGAACCATGGCAAGGCAGGAGAATTACGAGGTTCCCCTGGAGCTTGAAGATGGTATGACATCCATCAACTTAAGACTCGTACACGGAGACGAGAGCGGAAAGGTTGAAGCGACGCTTTACACAGACGAGTATGGACCGCTTTCAATGAGCATGTCGATGGATGGAAACAGTGTCAGCGGATACATGCTTGCTTCATATCCCGAGGGCAAGGAATTCCTCGAGGAAAAAATAGAGCAGCTTAAGGAATCGGCACAGAAGGAAGGCTTCGAGGTCGATGACAATATTCCAGTAATCTCAACGAGAGATATCAGGATGGCTTCAACAGCCCAGATTAACCCGGCTAAGGGTGAGGATGACAACTCTGAAAAGAGTGACGTTAGTTCATCAAGGCTGTATAAACTGGCTAAGATATTTTTGACCGTCATGAATTCATAATGGAGGATAAATTATGAAAATAAACAGTAATTCCACAGCAGTCATAACAGGAAACTACCTGCTCAGGGCTGAGAATGCGCTCAGCAAGTCAACAGAGCGCCTCTCTTCTGGATATAAAATCAATAACGCAAGCGATAATCCTGCAGGATATGCGATTTCTTCAAAGATGAGAGCACAGATCAGAAGTCTTGAGAAGGCAGCGAACAATGCTGATGACGCAGTGAATTTCATCCAGACAGGCGAAGGTGCACTGACTGAGATCCAGAACATGGTTCAGAGAATGAACGAGCTGTCTGTACAGGCTGCAAACGGAACCCAGACTACAGCTGACAGAGAGGCAATTCAGGCAGAGATCAGCCAGCTCTGTGACGAGATTGAGAGAATGGCCAATTCTACAGAGTTCAATGAGCAGCCAATCATCAACGGAAATTATGAGTACAGAGGATACACATATAATCTTGATGCATCAGGTGAGAAGCTTACTACAGCCACAGGAATCAATGTTCTCAGCTATTCTGATGAGACAAAAACGGGCGAGTTTATTCTTAACATCGGCGGAACAGAAGAAATTCCAACAGTTACTTCAACTCCCGATCTGGCAACAGACCTTACTGTAAGCTATGACAAGGAGAGCAATATCCTTTCCATGAAGGCAAATGATGGAACAGAGGTACTCCTTGAGATGCCTGAGGGATATAAGACGGGTGAAATCATGCTTGACCTCACAGGAATTGGTGCAATGAGAGTACAGGTTGGTGCTCACGAAGGACAGGTTCTTGAGATGAGTATTCCTGAGATTTCCCTTCAGAAGATGGGTATTTCTGAGCTGGATGTGACAACGCAGGAAGGCGCAAAGGAAGCTATCGGCAAGGTCGATAATGCTCTTGATTATGTGTCTGCAGCAAGATCAAAGTTCGGTGCCTACGAGAACAGACTTGAGCATATCGTCTCCTCACTCGACGTTACAACCGAGAGTCTTGAGGGTTCTTACTCTACTCTTGTAGATACTGACATGGCTTCAGAGATGACAGAGTACACGAAGCTGAACGTGCTGCAGCAGGCGGCCACATCGATGCTGGCTCAGGCTAATCAGTTCCCTCAGCAGGCACTTCAGCTGCTTCAGTAAGCGATGATAGCTGATATTTTTTCACTCAGAGAGGTTTAGATATGACCGAAGAGAAAAAACTTGAATTTACCAAGAGAATCGGGACAGCAAATAAGACCGAGATGGTAGTTATTGTATATGACATTGCACTCGAATATATTGCAGATGCGGCTAAGGCTCTCGCAGAGAGTGACATGGCTGAATATAAGAAGGGTCTTAAGGGCGCAAGAAAGTGCGTGCAGGACCTGATAAATGCCCTGAATTTTGATATTGAGATATCAAACAATCTGATGTCGATTTACGCATACGTGACTAGGAAGCTGATTCTGGCTGACATGAATAGGGAAGCCGCAATTCTGGATGAGATATCAGGAATGCTGGCAACGCTTAGGGAAGCGTTTGATACAATATCAAAGAAGGATGGAAGTGGTCCGATGTCAGAGCATACGCAGCATGTTGTTGCGGGTATGACTTACGGTAAGGGCGTTCTCAACGAGAGCGTGGTAAACGGCACAAGAGAATTCAGTGTATAAAGGATGCCTCTTGTGAAAAGATATATTTTGTTGAAAAATAATACTTTCTACATTCGGGAAGCCTTGATTTATCGGGGCTTCCCTTTGTTTTGCGAAAAATTTAAGTAAAATCTTTGTCTATTTTCAATAATGGACTTTTTCAATCACTGCTCCTATAATCCATAACATCACTTCAAAGAAGTCATCCAATATAGGTCGGATGACCGATTTCCATTAATGAATTGAATATGATTATGCCAGTTTTGTTATTGTGCTATCTTGCCGTGGCATCTGTCATGGATATTAAGAGTCGCAAGGTAAAAAATATCTGGATACTCTACGGCCTGCTGTCAGGACTTCTTATAAGTTTTATGGATTCCGGACTTACTGGGCAGGGCATCTGTACTCTTCAGATGGGATCGCCGGGATTTGTGTTCTCACTCTTGGGAATAATGATTCCATTGCCCATGCTGTTCTTCTTTAGATGGAGACTGATAGGGGCAGGAGATATCAAGCTGCTGATGGTAATTGGCTGCTTTCTCGGGGTGTACGGCGCACTGGAGGTTTATCTGATATCACTTTTCTGTGCAGGCGCAATGGCCGTAATTTCAGTAATATTGAATATCCGCAAGATACTCGGAACACCGATGGTATTGAGAGGGCTTAAGATACCGCTTGCACCAGCGATGGCGATGGGAGTTGCAATATATGCTGGGCGGATTGGAATAGCAGGAGGAATATAGATGAAGAAAGACAGACGTCTTATTTTGTGCGACAGGGATGAGAAATACGCATGGGGGCTTGCAAATTATATAAGCAGAAAGAAAAATAATCCCTTTGAATTATTTGTGTTTACCGGTCTGGAGAATTTCAGGAATTATATCTCCAAGGAGGAAGCGGATGTACTTCTGATTAGCGATGAAGCGCTATCGACAGTAGGGGCGGGATTCATTGAGGGTAGAGGAATCAGGGAGACGCTGGTCCTTTCAGAGGATGGAAGGGAATCAGAAGTCTGTGGGCATAGCGCCATTTTCAAATACCAGTCCGGGGAAAAAATAATGAAGAAGGTCCTGGAATGTTATGCGGATGCTGATGAAGAAATAACAGTAAGCTCTATGCGAAATACAAAAACAAAACTGATAGCTGTCTATTCTCCCGTACGAAGGACTCTGAAGACGTCGTTTGCGATGACGATGGGGCAGATTCTATCGGAGAAAAAGAGTGTTCTGTACATTAATCTCGAGGATTATGCAGGTTTTAATTCCCTTCTTAAGACGAGTTATGCAACGGATATGTCAGACCTCATCTACTATATAAGTCAGCATAAGCCTAATTTTATCTGGAAGGTATCATCAATGGTGCAGAGCATTGGCGGCCTTGATTATATCCCTCCGGCACTGTCCCCTATGGATATCAAAAGTGTCACAGAAGAGCAGTGGCTTGGATTTCTGGATGAGCTTGAGAAATGCGCGTATGAGGTAATTATTCTCGATCTCGGTGATTCTGTGAGAGGAATATACAAGATTCTGAGACGGTGCTGCAGGATATATACTCCGACGCGAGATGATGGCATATCTTACGCAAAGATGGAGCAGTATGAGGCTCTTCTCAAGGTGATGAAATATGATGACATTCTGGAAAACAGCAGAAAATTAAGCTTTTCTTATTTCAAGGGTCTTGAGAGAGGACTGGACAGGCTTGTATACAGTGAACTTGGTCAGTATGTACGCGCTCTTCTCAAGGAAGATGGGGTGCTTGCATGAGTGAGTACTCTGAGATGAAGGAAAAGCTCCAGAAGGAAATCAGGAAGAAGATTGATTTCTCCAGGGAAGTATCGGATGAGGAAATAGCGGACCTGATTGATGACATCATAATCAGAAAATGCAGGACCTGCTTTTTGTCCATTGAGGATAAGCTAAGGCTTAAGCAGGAACTGTTCTATTCCATCAGACGGCTGGATATCCTCCAGGAACTTGTGGATGATAATTCTGTCACTGAGATAATGGTGAACGGGACGGACAATATTTTTGTCGAGCGAAAGGGAGCACTGTTCAGATGGGACAAGACCTTTGATTCCACACAGAAGCTTCAGGATGTCATACAGCAGATTGTGGCGAAGAGCAACAGGGTAGTCAATGAGAGTTCCCCCATTGTAGATGCCAGGCTTGAAAATGGTTCAAGAGTGAATGTCGTTCTCAATCCAGTGGCACTAAACGGTCCGATTCTCACCATCAGAAGATTCCCGGACAAGCCTATTGGAATGAAGGACCTCATAGGTTTTGGTGCCATCACGGAAGAAGCAGTGGAGTTTTTGAGAAAACTTGTAATCTGTGGCTACAATATTTTTATCTCCGGAGGAACCGGCTCCGGAAAAACAACATTTCTTAACGCATTATCAAATTTTATTCCCGATGACCAGAGAGTGATCACAATCGAAGATTCTGCTGAGCTTCAGATTCAGAATGTACCCAACCTCGTGCGGCTTGAGACAAGGAATGCCAACGTGGAGGGCTGTCAGCCAATCACGATAAGGGACCTGATACGCTCATCCCTGCGAATGAGACCAGACCGGATTATCGTTGGCGAAGTGAGAGGAGCGGAGGCGATGGAACTGCTGTCCGCGATGAATACAGGGCATGACGGATCCCTCAGTACGGGCCATGGTAATTCCACCGCAGACATGATGGCGAGGCTGGAAACCATGATTCTGATGGGAATCGAGCTGCCACTTCCTGCGATACGAAGGCAGCTGTCTTCGGGAATCGACATCATTGTCCATCTGGGAAGGCTCAGGGACAAGAGCAGGAAGGTCCTAGAGATATCAGAAATGTGTGGGATTGAGAATGGAGAGATAAAGGTGGTTCCAATTTTCCAGTTTGAGGAGACCGGGACTTCTGGTAACAGGATAATCGGGTCCCTTAAGCGGGTTGGAAGGCTCAACAATACTGATAAGTGGGTAAGGGGAGGAATGGAAGTTGAACAGGATGAGATATGACAGATATATTTTTTCGGCGAAAGAGTTCATCTGGTATCTTCTTGAAGGCCTGGCGATTGATGGGATGATTGCCTTCCTGCTATATAGGAGCGTCATAGCATTTGCCATTCTGCTTCCGATTGTGGCCGTTTTCCTGAAACGGAAAGAGAGGGCCCTTATGAAAAACAGACAGCGTGAACTGACACTTCAGTTCAGGGAGGCTATTTCAGCAGTAAGCGCTTCGATTGGAGCAGGATACTCCGTTGAGAATGCATTCATTGAGGCAGGTAAAGATCTGCGGAACCTATATCCGGCGAAGGCGCCAATAGTGCAGGAGTTTGCTCAGATTGAGGGACGTCTTCTGGCGAATGAGACCATCGAGCAGATACTGATGGACCTTGCAAAGCGAAGCGGGAGTGAGGATATCAGGGATTTTGCTGATGTGTTTATCACGGCAAAGCGAAGCGGCGGTGAACTGCCCGCAATCATTCGAAGGACAGCAGGTCATATCGGGGACAAGATTGAGGTGAAAAGAGAGATAGACACACTTATGAGTGCAAAAAAGATGGAGCAGAACATAATGAATGTCATTCCATTCTTTATCATCCTGTACGTCAGTCTCAATTCTCCTGGGTTTCTGGACGTTCTGTATGGAAACGTCATGGGAATAGCTATAATGACGGTCTGCCTGGTGATGTATGTACTTGCGTGGCTTTTGGCAGAAAAAATTGTGAGCATAGAGGTGTAAAGGAGAGAAAAAATGTATGTACTGCATTTGACTATACTGACAGGGTTTCTCATTTTGGGGATTATTTCAATTCCTGTAAAGCTTCCTGATAATCTCGGGAAGGATGAGATATATCTGTGTCCCTTCTACAAGATGGCTGCGCGTCTATATTCTGTTAAAAGCAGTATGTTTCCTAAGACTGGTCCAGGAAAGAAAAGAGAGACATCTCTTGTTAAAAAGCAGCTACTAATGCTGAACCCGGCAGGGAATAAGCATGAACTGGTTCTCTCGTTCAAATTGAAGAGATTTGGAAAGGCGCTGTTTCTTGTATTTGGTGGGAACGTTCTGGCCCTGGCTGTCTGTCTGAGTACAATGTCCGCAATGCCAGTTAGGGATGGGGACATGATTGTAAGGAATGATTACGGCGGCGGGGATAAAACGGTGACGGTGGATATTCTCGCAGATGGAGAAAGAGTGCTTCGCAAGGAGTCTCTGAATGTATCTGAACGACAGTATACAGAAGAAGAAATACAAGGCCAGTTTTCTGAGATAGGAGAGCTCCTAGAGAAACAGATTCTGGGAAAAAATGAGAGCCTTGAAGTAGTGTGCTATGACCTTGACCTAGTAAACAGTGTCGAAGGATATCCAGTGTCTGTCGAGTGGGAACTCAGTAATTATGATGTCATGAACAGTGATGGTCAAATCATTACGGACAACACAGTGACTGGAGGCACGGTCCTGGAGCTGACTGCGCGGATGAAATATTTTAGCTTCAGCGGCGAGCATCACTTTCAGGCAGTTGTGTATCCTCCGAGGCCAGACAGTGAAGAGAGTTTTATCAGGCATCTGAAGGCAACGATTGCTGAATATGAAAATCAGACTCTCTCATACGAAGACAGTATTCTTCCTAAAGAAGTTGACGGAAGAAAAATCACTTATGAGACGCCTGATACCGTAAGCAGCCTATGGATCCTGGCAGCAATACTGATGCTGTCGGTGATGATTTTTAAAAGCAGTGACCAGGCGCTGGCCACAGAAATAAAGAAGCGGGATATGCAGATGATGATGGATTATCCGCAGATTGTTAGCAAACTCACACTTCTGATTGGGGCGGGAATGACTATACAGGCAGCAGTGACGAAGCTTGCGTCTGATTATGAAAGCAGAAAGGCAAAGTCTGGTATGCGATATGCATATGAAGAACTTCTTCTTACTGTCAGACAGCTGAAGGGAGGAGTCTCTGAAGGAGATGCATATGTTGAATTCGGCAATAGATGCAGAGTCCAGAAATATGTAAAACTGGGAGCATTGTTGTCGCAGAACCTTAAAAAGGGAGCGGGAGGGCTTCTTGAGACACTTGAAGCAGAAGAACATGATGCTTTTGAAGAGAGAAAAGCACTGGCGAGACGCCTGGGGGAAGAGGCAGGAACAAAGCTGCTGGCTCCGATGGGAATAATGCTGGTTATTGTCATGGTAATAATTATCATGCCTGCATTTCTCTCTTTCTAAAGAATAGAGCAAATATTGATGAAAGGAGGACGTTGTATGTCAGAGTTAAAGAAAGTGACAAAGGAATTCCTAATGGAAGAGGACGCAATTGGAACTGTGGAGTTAATCCTCATCCTGGTGGTACTAATTGGTCTGGTTATTATTTTCAGAGACCGGCTCAAGACAATCGTGAACAGTATTTTTGATAAGATTACGACTAAAAGTGATTCTGTCTGAAAAGGAGTGACCTGGCATGAGAAGGCAAAAGGGAACAATAACGGTCTTCCTGACTCTTGTTCTTCTCGTCATAATATCGCTACTCACGACAGTGATCACATCTGCAATTGAGCAATCCATGAGAATGCGCACTGAGATGGCCATGGATATGGGCATGCAGTCAGTGTTTGGAGAGTACAGCAGAGCCCTTTTGAAGGAATATGACCTCTATTTCATTGATTCAGGTTATGGAAATAAGAACGGGGGTTCATATTATACAGCCGAACATTTGCGAAATTACATTGATTACAATCTGAAACCTGAGAAAGGGCTCTTATTTTCTGGAAGCAGATCCATGTTTGGGATGAAAACAAAGGATGTCAGGATTGCGATGGAATCGCTTGCGACAGATAACAATGCAGCGGTCTATAAGAGGCAGGCAATACGGTATGCGAAGAACAAATATGGTATCAGCATTATCGAGGGAATTAAGGGTGCGAAGGACGAATATAAGAGTAGTGGAGTAGAGGACTATGACGTTGAGGAGGCGCGAAGGGAAAATGCGCGAAGACTGAAGAAGGTCGAGGATGCAAAGGATGAGGAAGGAAATCCCATTGGGTACGACGACCCCGTTGAAAAAATTGAATCAAAGCGCTCTGGAATAATGAAAATCCTTCTTCCTGAATCAGAATTGTCAGGCAGAAAAATAAAGGCATCTGAGCTTGTCTCTTACAGGGATATCAATTCTGGCAGTGGAATTATTGCCAATACAGAAAACCTTAATTCATTGACGAACAACCTGCTTTTTGATGTCTATCTGGCAGATAAATTTTCTTCGTACGTTGAGAACAAGGGACATGATGGGATGGCATATGAACTTGAATACATACTCAAAGGGAATGCCGAGGATTCAAAGAACCTTAAGGAGACAGTACGCGACCTGCTGATTCTACGGGAAGGGGCAAATATGCTGTTTCTGCAGACTGATGCGAAAAGAAAGGGCGAGGTGCAGGCCATTGCTGCGGCCGTCTGTCTGCTCATTGCGATGCCGGAACTCGAAAAGACTGTGACAGAAGCAATACTTTTTGCCTGGTCATTTGCGGAATCCTGTGTTGATGTCAGAACGCTGCTCAATAAGGGAAAGGTACCACTTATGAAGGATGATGCTACCTGGATATTATCATTTCATCAGGCCCTGAACTTCAGAGCTCATCTTAACGATGGAAAGAGAGTGAGCAGCGGGCTGAATTATACTTCCTATCTGAGGCTGTTTCTGGCTAAGGAGAGCAGTGATAAGAAGGTCTACAGGAGTATGGACATGATAGAGACAGATCTTAGAAAAATGAAGGGAAATGACCATTTCAAGATGGATAACTGCATTGAGTTCATTGAGGCAAGGTGCGAGATCATCAATCGTTATGGGCGTAACTATGTCATCGACAGATATTTTGGGTACGAGGCGATGCCGAAGTACAGTTACTGATGGCAGTAAGCAGGAATTGATTAGTATGAGAGGGGTATAGAGGGATGCCATTTTGCAAAAAAAATGAAAAAGCTATTCTCCGGGCGAAAGTTCAAAATAAAAAAAGTGAAAGGAAAAAGATGGAAAAAAATGAAGTGGGCAGAATGGCATCCCTGTATCTCCCTCTATTAGGAAGAAGGGTGCCGGCAAACCTGACGGTGGAAACGGCACTCGTTCTTCCAATTTTTCTTTTTGCACTTATTTCAATTCTCTATTTCAGTGAGGTGATTAGATACTCAAATGTAGTAGCCTCCTCCCTGCATCAGAGTGTCAGGGCAATGGCATCATGGGCGTACGTTACGGAAGAATCAGGGATTGATGATAGTGGTACGCTGGGCGGAATGGCAGGCGGGATTGCTATATCTGAAACCTATGTCAGAGGAAGGGTATCAAAGGATCTGCGTCTTGCCAAGGTGAAAGAGAGGAGCATTTCATATCTTAGATCGAAGATACTTGACGATGACATCATTGACCTGGTTGCGGTAAGTGAAATTGAGCTTCCTTATGAATTTCTTGGCATCGGAAAATTCAAAATAATCGACAGGGCGAGGGTTCATGCATATACAGGATATGATGTGACCCATGCTGGAAAAAGAGACGAAAGCGAAGAGATTGTATACATTACTCCAGAGGGAAGTGTGTACCACAGGAGTCGTAACTGCTCGCATCTTAAGGTTACGGTGAAGACAGTGTCAGAGGCTGAACTCGAGAAGCGGAGAAATAGCAGTGGTGGAAAGTACTACAGGTGTGAATACTGTGGTTCTTCTGGTTCAAAAGCATCATATTATATTACCGATTATGGTGATAGATATCATACGAAGGCAAATTGCAGCGCACTGAAAAGGGATGTGATTTCTGTGCCGATTTCCGAGGTTAAAGGAAGACCTGCCTGCAAGACATGTGGATGAAAAGGAGACGATGAAATGAGATATTTTTTACCAGAAATACTATTGCTTCATGCTGCATATACGGACATGAGGACCAGGGATATCTCAGGGGTAATTCTGATTATTTTTGGAGCGCTGGGCGTAATATGCACAGTATTTGGAAGGGCGGTGGGTGTAACTGATGCATGTTTCGGAGCAGCTATCGGGCTGATTATGATATTCATCAGCATAATGACACGAGGAGAGCTTGGAATGGGAGATGGAATGCTGATTGCCGTCACAGGGCTGTTCCTCGGGATTAGGGACAATATTGCACTACTGTCAGGAGCCCTGCTGCTTTCAGCAGTGTTCTCTGTGGTCCTGCTGATAACAGGGAGAAAACTGAAGCAGGAGTATCCATTTGTCCCATTTCTGTTGCTTACCTACAGCGCAATGTTTATGGGAGGTATGTTTGGATGAAAAAGAGAAAGGGAATCTGGCTTAAGGGTTCATATACTGTTGAGGCATCATTCTTGCTGCCGATGATACTGACAGTGATTGTTCTGATTATCTACCTGTCTTTCTTCCTGCATGACAGGGCGGTATTACAATCGGCGGCATATACGGCTGCTCTCAGGGGTAGTCAGATGATAAGTGGCGAAAAGGTATTTTCAGAGGTTGAAAAGAGTGCAAAGCAGCTGATAGATGACAGGCTGATTGGAACGGATGAGGTGCTGACTACAATAGATGTCAGCGGGGATGATGTGAAGGTTTCCTATAAGGGAATCCTGAAGATTCCAGCGGGCTCACTGCTATGTGGCTATCTTGCAGGGAATCCAAAGGGGATAGATGTCTATGCCGAAAGTCAGGCCAGGCGTCAGAATGCCGTAAAACTGATTAGGAGATGCAGGATTATAGAAAATGCAGCAAAAGGATTGAAAGAATGAAGATGGAATTCCGAAGGGAAAGTGGTGGGAGCTACATGATACTGCCGCGTGGCTCCCATAATGATTTCAGGGAAAAAATGATTGTTGGGAACAGTATTGATGGGCTTCTGCCTGTATATATCAGAAACATCAACAATGAAAGCTTCTTTTACTATGATATTCATTCAAAACAATCACTCAGCAGCCTTGTTACTGTACGTGAACTATCGAATGAGGACCTTAAGATGTTTCTTGGATGTCTTTCAGAATTGCAGTGTCGGCTTGGTGAATATCTGCTGGATAATGGGAAGATTGTTCTTGATCCGGAAGCAATTATGATTAATCCTCAGAATTTCAAACCATCCTTCTGTTATTACCCGGATAAATCTGAGACAGAAGAAGTGTCATATCTGGAACTTGCTGAGGTAATTATACAAAATGTTAATCACGAAGATGAAGCTGCAACTGAGCTGGCATATGGATATTATGAACTGGTAATGTCGGGGCAGTATGACCCAGGGGACCTTTTTGAAAGACTGGTGGAGATAGAGAGTAATGAGGCTGAGAAGCTGTTTTGTGAGACGATGAATCCGGAGACGGTATGGCAGACGGTGGAAATGACAGGAGAAGAAGAAAACTTCTATTTTAAGGAAGCTAGTAGTGACGAACCAGAAGATGTGACACGATTTCTGCTTGTTCCGATGTGTGTGTGCTCTGCGATAATTCTAGTTGCAGGAGCAGCATATATTACTGTCTTTCTGAACAAAGATATTCTGAACTATATTGGGATAGCCCGTGAAAGTTATATTGTTGCAGGCTCATTGCTTGCAGGCATTATAGCAATACTTCTTGTAGCAATTTTTCACTTCACTGTTAAAAAGAAGGAGAAGCAGGATGAGATAAAAGCAGAGGAAGAAAGAAATATTGATAAAATTCCCATTGTTACCGGGAAAATGGAGCAGGAAGAGTATGAAAGAAGCTCAGATTACAATAAGGAATGGCCTGACGAGGACACGGTATTACTATCTGAGGAGGGAAGTGGCGTCAACTTGGGGAAAGGAAGGCGGCTCATCGGAAATGCTGAGGGGCAGAGCCTTAATATTGAGGTGCATAAGACACCCTTTGTCATAGGTAAGCTTAAAGGAAGGGCGGATGGAGTGATTGATATCAAGGGAATCAGCCGTATGCATGCAAGGATAGTATTTGAAGGAGGAAGGTACTTCATTGAGGATCTGAATTCCACGAATGGGACCTATGTCAATATGCGGGAACTAGAGAGAGGGGAACGGGCAGAAATTGAGACAGGGGATGTCATCAAACTGGCCGGTGCAGTGCTCACCTTTGTTGACACTTAATGCTGAAAAGTGATAAAGTCAAGGCAGTTACTTCGTAATCTGGAACAGGAGTAGAAGCCCATGAAAATCAACATTTATTATGGTGGAAGAGGGATTGTCGGCGACCCCACACTGTTTGTAATAGACAAGATGCAGGAGATTCTTGAGGAACTCAGGGTAAAGGTCGAGAGATATAATCTTTACGAGTATAAGCAGAAGATCACAACCCTGCCAGGAGGTCTCAATGACGTTGATGGTATTATTTTAGCATCGACTGTTGAATGGTATGGTATCGGCGGATATATGTATGAGTTTCTTGATGCCTGCTGGCTATATGGCAATAAGGAAAAAATCAGCAAGACCTATATGTGTCCAATCGTAATGTCAACCACATATGGTGAGCGAGAGGGTAAGACAAGCCTCAGCGTTGCCTGGGAGACTCTCGGAGGCCTTCCGTGCAGTGGACTCTGTGGGTACATCGAGGATTCAACAGCATTTGAACTGAATCAGGACTATGTCAAGCTTATTGAGAAGAAGGCAGAGAATCTGTATAGGACAATATCGCAGAAGACGATATCGCTTCCTGCCAGCAATATGGCTGTTAAGCAGAAGGTCAGCACACAGAATCCACTGCCGCTGACACCACAGGAGACAGAGCAGCTCTCAAAATATGCAGCTGATGAAGTGTATGTAAAGACTCAGAAGGAAGATATCAAGGAGCTTGCAATGCACTTCAGGAGTATGATGGGTTCTTCAGACACAGCGACAGGAGACCCGCTCCTTCAGAAGTTCAGGGATCATTTTGTTCCACAGAAGAATTTTGAAGCTTCATATAAGTTCGTTATTGAGGGTGAGAAGAACAGCATTATCATGAGAGTCAAGGATGAGACGATTGCTGTTGAGTATGGCAATATTGAGAATCCTACAATACTCTGTAAGCTGAAGCAGGAAATGCTGGATGAGATCATGGCAGCAAGAATGACATTCCAGCGTGCATTCATGGGAAATGGAATGCTGGTCAAGGGTGATTTTAAGATGCTTAGAATGCTTGATCAGATTTTTAAGTTTGACTGATAGTCAGAGAGGATAATAGTGATGAAAGACGATTGTATATTTTGTAAACTTGCAAA
>DCHL01000141.1:0-9780 GCA_002317595.1 Lachnospiraceae bacterium UBA1753
CCCAGCTTCCGATGCCAAGACCGCCGAGCTCTGACTCAAGAGTATTGACAACTGCCTCGAACTTAGGACGGAGAATATCTCCATGCTTCTTCATATGCTCCATAAGGCCATTGATATCGCCAAAGAATCTCACATGACGAAGCTGGTTGATCTTATCGTGTCCGATAGTCTGAATAGTCATGAGCTTCATGATATGGTCAATGTTGTTAAGCGATGAAGCTACTGCTGACACACCAGAACCAGGGAAACTAATCTTGGATGTCGATGCAAAGATATATACCATATCAGGATTGCCTGCCTTCTCACACTCATCAAGAATGTTGAGAATAACATCCTGATCATCATCATAAAGGTGATGTACACAGTATGCATTATCCCAATAAATTCTGAAATCTTCAGCTGCAGGCTTAAGGGCTGCGAATCTCTTAACAGTCTCATCAGAATATGAAATACCTGTAGGATTTGCATACTTGGGAACACACCAGATTCCCTTAACTGCAGGATCATTATTGACATACTCTTCAACCATGTCCATATCAGGACCATCCTCGCCGAGAGGAATATTGATCATCTCAATACCGAAGAGTTCAGTAATCTTGAAATGCCTGTCATATCCAGGAACCGGGCACAGGAACTTAACCTTGTCAAGCTTGCACCAGGGTGTCATGCCATTTACACCAAAAGTATATGAACGTGCAACTGTATCGTACATAATATTAAGGCTGGAGTTTCCGCAGACAACCACGTTGTCCTTCTCAACCTCCATCATATCAGCCATAAGCCTTCTGCACTCCCCGATACCATCAAGATCACCATAGTTTCTGGTATCATTTCCAAGAAGGGTCTTCATGTCAGAATCGCTGTTAAGCACATCAAGCATAGGCATCGCAAGATCAAGCTGTGATGCGCCCGGCTTTCCTCTCGCCATATTGAGCGAAAGTCCCTTTGCCTCTTCCTCCTTGTACTGAGCTTCAAGCGCTGCCTTAAGGGATAACAATTCTTCTCTTGTCAGTTCATTATAAGCCTTCATAATGTATTCTCCTAAATTTTTTCACAACCATCCCAATTTCATAACTTTCAAAAGTATATCACTTTCGCGGAATTCTTTAAAGAGAATAATTGAAAGTTGTAAAAGATATTTTTTCAGGCTATGAATCGCCGTGATTATTGAGAACTGCAATACGAAAGCAAAGCATCCCCGGTTGCTTCCACATGAATTTTTGTTCCATTAGGTTTCTCTCGCAGGTAATCTGCTACTTTAACTATAGGCCCTGGACATTTCAAACCTTTTGCATCAACAAAGGCTGTTTCCTCCAATAGTTTTCTATATTCAGAATATCCTCATGCCACATGAGCCACATCATAGCCCCGTTCCGCAAGAATCTCAGCTACTTCTTCGCTAAAATCTCCCGAATGGCAATATAAAATAACAGGTTTATCTTTTGATATTGAACTGATTTTTTTAGACATCTGCGAAAAAGGAATGTTAACAGCACCATCAATGCCACTTACAATAATTTCATCTGGTTCTCTCAAATCACATAATGCCACTCTTCACTCTGCTGCACCTGCTCTGTTACCGTCTTTCCTTTAGCATAGTCGTGATACTCTAATTCCTGATTCTTTATGCTTACTCTCGTATTTGCCGGGATAGACTTCGTAATAAAAGCATTACCACCAATAACACTGTTCTCGCCAATCACAGTTTCGCCTCCGAGTACAGAAGCTCCAGCATAGATAGTAACATTATTATCAATTGTAGGATGTCTTTTTATATCCTTGAGTTTCTGACCACCTCTGGTTGATAGTGCTCCTATAGTCACGCCTTGATAAATCTTGACATTATCACCAATTACTGCAGTCTCACCAATAACAATTCCGGTGCCATGGTCAATAAAAAAATATTTTCCGATTGTTGCGCCCGGATGAATATCAATACCAGTTTTTGTGTGGGCATATTCTGTCATTATTCTAGGCAAAATCGGCATATCCAGAATATATAACTCATGTGCAATTCTATTTATTGCGGTAGCAAATATACCAGGATAGGCAAGTATTATCTCGTCCTTACAGCATGCAGCTGGATCTCCATCAAAAGCCGCCTGCATATCCGTCTCTATATACTCACGAATAACAGGAATTCTTCTCAAAAATTCCTTACATATCGTATAGCTTGTTTCTTCAATCTCTTCATCTGATTTGTAGTCTCTTTTTCTACAGAATACCAGAGCCTTCTGTCCCTGTTTGTTTAGGTGATAAAAAATATCTTCTATTAATAGTGAAATCTGTGTTTCCAAATTGTATATTTTTACACTTGAATCTTTAAAATATCCAGGAAAAACAATCTGAAGAAGTTGACTAACAAGTTCGATTATTTCAGTTTTATCTGGTTTATTATAAAAATTAATGGCATCAATATCCCTAGCCTTGTCATAATCCTTTAATACGATATCTACTAGTTCTTTTACTTCTTTTCCAATAGCTTTATCATCCATAATATGCTCCAAATATAATCTAAAATTAATCATAAAAACAATTGAAGCCGATTAGCATACCAATCGGCTTCAAGCTTTTACATTTACAAAATAGAACGAATTGCTTTTACCAGATAATCCACATCCTCAGGAGTGTTATAAATAGCCAGAGTTGGCCTTACTACTCCCTCCAATCCAAAATGCCTTAATATCGGCTGTGCACAATGATGTCCTGTTCTGACTGCTATACCAAGTTCATCAAGACGCCTTCCCACTTCGTCAATAGAATGGCCATCTAGTACAAAAGACAAAGCACTTGATTTTTCACGGGCTGTTCCTATAAGGTGCAATCCATTAATCCTGCCCAGTTCCTTCATTGCATATGCCACCAGCTCATGTTCATAGCGACCCACATCCGCTATTCCAATATTCTTCAAATATGTAAGAGCTTCACCTAACGCCACAGCGTCACCTATGCTTCCAGTTCCCGCTTCAAACTTGTTCGGTGCCGGATTGTATAATGTTCGCTCAAAGGTAACATCGGCTATCATATTTCCACCACCGTGATATGGTTTTGCCTCTTCAAGTAATTCCTTTTTGCCATATATAGCACCAATTCCGGTCGGCGCATAAACCTTGTGTCCTGAAAACACAAAGAAATCCACGTCAAGGGCTGAAACATTTACAGGAATATGAGCTATCGACTGAGCACCATCTATAAGTATACGAACTCCATGACTATGTGCTATAGCAGTCAATTCTGCAACTGGAGTAATTGTTCCAAGTACATTTGATACATGGGTAACTGATACAAACTTTGTTCTGTTTGTGAACAGTTTCTCATATTCGGACAGAAGAAGCTGACCGTTCTTATCTACCGGAACAACCTTAATAATAGCCCCTGTTTCCTGCGCAATAAGCTGCCAGGGTACTATATTTGCATGATGCTCAAGAAGCGATACTATTATCTCATCTCCAGGTGATAAAAGAGGTTTAACATATGAGTGAGCTACCAGATTGATAGCCTCTGTTGTTCCTCTTACAAAAATGATATTATCTTTTGATGGTGCACCAATAAAGTCAGCAACAATTTGTCTTGCGCCCTCATATGCATCTGTTGATTTTGCAGCAAGCGTATGGGCGCCTCTATGAACATTAGAATTTTCATGTTCATAGTAGTACTTTATTCTGTCAATAACCTGCTGCGGCCTCTGGGTTGTGGCTCCATTATCCATCCAAATTAGTGGATGTCCATTTACAGTCTCCTTTAATATAGGAAAATCCTGACGTATCTCTTCAAGCGTTTTACTTCCTACAATAATCTGTCTGTTTCCCTTCTGACCACCGACAGTATCTGGCACAACCGTTGGAGCGTAACCTCTTGTTTCGTTTTCGGGATGATAACCCTTTAAGCCAGTGTTCGTCACCTCACTGCCAAATACTCTTGTGGCCTTCTCAGCAGCCACATTAAATATTCCGGTGTCTCCATTTTCTACAAGATTACTTATACCTTCAATGCATACTTCAGGTTCAAAAATACTACCATCAACATCTGGAAAAAGCTGATTCGCCAAGGCCTGTAATTCAACTTCAGATGGCAATCCAAATTCCTTTGTGTTGTCAAAATAATTATTCGTAATCATAGTATTCACCCACCTCAACATCTTCAAGAACTGCAATTGCATCGTCTGCTAAAATAGCAGCTGAGCAGTATAAAGATAAAAGGTAAGATGCTACACCCTTGTCGTCAACTCCTCTATATCGGACTGAAAGACCTCTTGAATGCTCATCCTTAAGACCTGCCTGATATAATCCAACAACGCCACGCTTAGCTTCTCCTGTTCTGATCAGCAAAATATTGGTTTTTCCACTCTGACTCTTTGGATTCTTAAGTCCATCAACCAAAAGCTTGTCTGTGGGGATAATGGGTATACCTCTCCAAAGAATGAAATTACCACCACCAATATTGGCTGTTACAGGTGGAACACCTCTCTTTGTGCATTCTCTCTCAAACGCAGCAATTGCCCTTGGATGTGCCAAGAAGAATGATGGTTCTTTCCAAACCTTACTGATGAGCTCGTCAAGATCGTCCGGTGTTGGTGCCCCTGTCCGTGACTGAATTCTCTGAGAATCAGGAACATTCTTCAAAAGACCATAGTCGTCATTATTAATTAACTGACTTTCCTGTCTTTCTCTCAAACTTTCAATTGCAAGTGAAAGCTGTTCATTTGCCTGATCGTAAGGTGAACTGTAGATATCTTCAACGGCCGTATTCACATTGATTATCGTTGAAATGGAACTGAGTCTGTACTCTCTTGGCTCAAGCTCGTACTCTACATATCCATCCGGAATAATGTCTGACTTCTTTGTCTGTGAGCACAGCACATCCAGTGGAGTTTCTCCTTCCTTTACCTTATTCACACGATAAATACCTGTTTCGAGACCCTTGAACTCTAACAGCTTTGTTAACCACTTTGGTGTGATTGCACCGTATTGTGGTTTAGTCTTGGTCACATTTGCAAGATTATATGCTGCATTTGCGCTTAAAGCATTAATCTTATTTTCCTCGTTTGCCATAAGTTGCCTCCTTTATAATAATATTAACTATATCAATCCTCTACACGATTAGAGCCATGCCCCTTCGTGTGAGAAAATAATATCCTTGGCTGCTTCAATACCACCTATAAGGTTATACATATTTCCCTTATATCCAGCTTCTCTTAGAGTGTTTATTGCTAAAATACTCCTCTTGCCTTCACGGCAGATAAAAATAGTATCAATGTCCGGATTTAACTCCTTCTGCCTTCTCGCCAGCTGTCCTATTGGAATTGCTATAGCATTGGGAAATCTGTGTATTGCTCTTTCATGTGGTTCTCTTACATCTATAATGGTGAGCTTATCCTCTTCATCAATTCTCCTTATGAGTTCAGATAACTCTATTCCCTCAACCGGAATTTCATCATCCTTGTCCGTAAGTCCGCAAAAGTCGTCATAGTCAAAATCCTGTACATCAAAAACAGTTGGATTTAGCCCACAGATTGGGCATGTATCCTTCTTCGTCATTTTTAGAAAATGCTCACTATTATTCCATACATCTGATATCAGCAGTTTATCTGTCAGTGTGTTTCCTTGTCCGGTTATCAATTTAATTGTTTCAACCGCCTGTCTGCTGCCAATAACTCCTGGCAGCGGGCTAACCACTCCGCTTTCAGAGCAGGTCGGAAACAATCCTGCCGGCGGGGGCGCCGGAAATATACATCGGTAACATGGCCCACCCTTATAATTAAGGACTGACACACGTCCCTCAAATTGATATATTGCGCCAAATACCAGTGGTTTCCCCGTGAATACGCAGGCATCATTTATCAGGTATCTCAATTTGAAATTATCAGTACAATCAACTATCACGTCATATTCTGCTATTATGTCCTGAATATTATCTGCACCTAATTTTTCAGGATATACAATAGCATTTATCTTAGGATTGATGCCCCTGATTTTGTCCTTTGCAGAAGCTGTCTTTGGTCTGTGTATATCGCGTTTTGTATGTAGAACCTGACTTTGAAGATCACTTATTGCTACCTCTTTAGAATCAGCAAGACCAATAGTTCCAACTCCCGCAGCAGCGAGATACTGCACTACTGCAGACCCAAGCGAGCCCAACCCCAAAATTAGAACTCTTGAGGCTTTTAATGCTTTTTGTCCCTTTACTCCGATACCGGCAAGCATGAGGTGCTTGCTATAGCGCTCAATTTCGTCATCATCAAGTGCAGCCTCTTTCCTTCGCTCTTTTGATATAAGAGCATCTTCAGGAGCGCCTCCTGCTATAGCTGGCAGGATATATATTTCATCTCCTTCCCGAAGAGGAAAATGCCAGTTTTTAGACTCTGAATAATCATCTCCATTAAGATAAATCGCTACAAAATTTCTAAGTTTATCCTCTTCATCAAACAGACCCTTTTTTAGTTCTGGATATTCATCTGTCAATGCATCTACTGCCTCTGATATGTTTGTTCCTTCAACCAGAATTTCTGCTCTCTTCCCAGCAAAGCTCCTAAGTGTGGCAGAAATAAATATTTTTACTTGCATACTACAATTTCCTCTCTTATACCGCCCGATTCACCTTTGACATAGGATTTAAATCCAAATTCTTTTTCAGAATTTGATTCATTGTCATATATAGACACAATCAGATATGACAAGTGCGGTATCATAAACGTTTCATCCTTTTTTGAAAGAATTGCCAGGCATTCAGGATGAGAATGGTATATACCAACTATCTCAAGTTCATTTTTCAAAAGTTCTTTTTCTATCTCTATTATTTCAAGAGGCGAAATCAAATAATTCTTCCCCTGATTATCTTTATTCTCATGATTGGACATTTTCCTAACCTGAATAGTGCACTTTACATTTCCATGTGTCCTTCCAACCAATAATCCGCAGCATTCTGATGGATACTCGTCTATAGCATGAGCTTTTATTGTTTCTTCCAAATTGTTTAGAACAAATAGAACCTCCACCTTATTTCTTTTCCTCAAACAATCCCGTAGATAAATACCTGTCTCCCGAATCCGGAAGAACAACAACAATTTTCTTTCCTTTGTTTTCAGGCCTTTCAGCCAGCAATGCCGCAGCCTTAAGTGCAGCTCCTGATGAAATGCCTACTAGTATTCCTTCAGTCAAAGCAAAGTTTCTTCCCTCTTTAAAGGCATCTCCGTTCTCAATTCTAACTACTTCATCATATACAGAAGTATCTAGAACAGAAGGAACAAATCCAGCACCTATACCCTGTATCATATGTGCACCACCCTTACCACCAGAAAGAACCGGACTTCCCGCAGGTTCCACAGCAACCACCTGAATGTTAGGATTTTTTGCTTTTAAAAATTTACCCACACCAGTTATCGTTCCCCCGGTTCCTACACCTGCTACAAAGATATCGATTTCTCCTTTTGTCTGTTCCCAGATTTCAGGACCTGTTGTCTTTTCGTGTATTGCTGGATTTGAAAAATTGTCAAACTGCCCGAGGATAATTGAACCTGGTATTGACTCATTGAGTTCCTTTGCTCTCTCAATAGCCCCCTTCATTCCTAGGCTTCCTTCAGTCAGCTCAACTTTGGCGCCGTAGGCCTTTAACAGGCTTCTCCTTTCCTTGCTCATGGTTGCAGGCAGTACAATTATTGTCTTGTATCCTAATGCTGTAGCAATAGCAGCTATGCCGATTCCAGTATTACCCGATGTCGGTTCAATAATCGTAGCCCCTTCTTTGAGTAATCCCTTTTCTTCAGCATCACGAATCATCGATAATGCCACTCTGTCCTTAACTGATCCTGCAGGGTTGAGATACTCAAGTTTTGCAAAAATAGAAGAATTTAATTTTTTCTTTTTTTCATATCTGCTAACCTTCAGTAAAGGGGTATTTCCAACCAACCCAATTAAACTCTCGTAATATCCTTCAATAGCCATAACAACCTCCCCAATAATAATTTTTCACAAAACAGAACGATGCTGGAAGGATTCGAACCTTCAACTTCAGTTTTGTAAACCTATGCCATACCAGCGGCCACAGCATCTAATACTTCCTTGATAATAAAAAGTCTACTATTATTCTCAGCTATTAAATATTACAGGAACCTTATCATCTGTGATAACAGTCAGTTATCACACAATTGCTGCAAAAAAAGCGCCTTCCCATTCCTAGGAAAGCGCTTTAATAATCATTCATAATCGACACAGCCATAAAATGATTTTATTATAGCTGCTTATATTTTTCTAATTCATGCACATATATGTTTCCAAAATCACTTAACACATGTTTCTTCTTCACAATATAACCAATAATAAGGGGATCCTCTTCTATTAGTTTAACAGAAATAAAATTATCCTTAAGTATATTACTATCTATCATCATTCCGGTTCCAATAGCGAATCCATTAAGCATGGCAATGGCCTCGCAGGAAGTCGCTCTGTCATTAGATCTGATAACCTTCTTAAAATCATATCCTGATAATGCTTCCTCAGAAAGATAGAACTCTGTTTCATTACTCTGATCAAAGGTTACACAAGGATACTCTTTTAAATCCTCAACGGATAATTCTTTTCTATCAGCAAGCGGATGCGACTTGCATAAATATGCGTACGTTTCACATTTCATCAAGGGATGAAATATTAGCCCGTATTCTCTGAATAGTTTGTTAACAATATTTCTATTATTCTCAGAATATGAAAGAACACCTATTTCACTCTTATAATCTCTGACATTCGATAATACTTCATCCGTTTTGGTTTCTTTTATCAGATATGAAAAATGATCAGCATTTCTCTTCATTATTGCATTGACGAATGCATGAATAGCAAAAACGTAATGTTGTACTGAAACAGAATAATACTCTGTACCTTTCTTCGAGCATATATATTTGTTTTCCAACAGTTCGTACTGACTTACAGCCTGCTTTGCAAAACCAAGAAATTCCGTTCCTGCATCTGTCAGCGTTATTCCTTTGTTCGTTCTTTCAAAAATCCGAACACCAACTTCTTCCTCAAGATCTCTAACTGTTGCCGATAATGCCGGTTGCGAAACAAATAGTTTGGAAGAAGCCTCTCTCATTGAAGATGATGCCGATATTGCAACCACATATTTTAATTGTGTAATAGTCATCCGTCTTACCTCTAACAAGAAGAAGACCTTGTGTTAAAACCCATTTCAGTCTCCTCCATATCCATTTTTAAGCAGGTGCACAACAAACCCTTGAATGGAGTTATTGTATCTCCTTATACTATTCAGTACATCCCGAATGAATATTATCATAAAAAACATCATTAAAAAAATATAGAGATTTTATCGTTTGCGATAAGTGTGTTTTATCACAAGATGGTGTAACATCAAATTTCGCATGCCCCCTCACCACAAGAACTATTCATACACCTTCACATCAAAAGATGCCTTTACACAGTCACGCGCCTGCGCAAGAGAATCAAACACTCCGCTAGTCAGCATCTGGGCAAGGATGTTTCCGATAGCAGTAGCCTCGCCAGGACCTGCATGAACAGCAACACCTGTGTACTTTGCAGTAAGCCTGTTGAGGTAGTCCGCATTTGAACCACCACCAATGATATTAATCCTATCGTATTTCTTCCCAGTAAGCTTCTGAATCTCACTTAGCTTGTCTGCATAGCACTTTGCAAGACTGTTGTAAATAACAGCAGCAAGCTCAGTAAGTGTCTCTGGCACCTGCTGGCCACTCTTTCTACAGTAATCCTGAACAGCAGTAACCATGTCATCAGGAGAAAGGAAGGACTCATCCTG
>DCHL01000141.1:9942-22418 GCA_002317595.1 Lachnospiraceae bacterium UBA1753
TCATTTGTAAAGTTCGCTTCCTTACTCTTTGCACTGCAGTCGGCATCATCTCTCTCAACACCCATGAGTGACCATGTGCCCGAACTGATATAGCAGGTATCCTCCTCATTTGAAGGAACAGCCATTACTGCTGAAGCGGTATCGTGAGTAGGCGGAAGAACTACGCGGCAGTCAAATCCCACAAGCTCCTGAACCTCCTTGGTAAGTCCGCCAATATCCGTTCCCGGCATCTTAACAGCCTGGAACATACGCTTATTAAAGCCGAGTCTTTCAATCAGCTCAAAATCCCAGTCCTTGGTCTCAGGATTGATAAGCTGCGCTGTCGTTGCCTCTGAATACTCCTGAACCTTCTGGCCTGAAAGCTTAAAGTGGAAATAGTCAGGCATCATGAGCATCGCTGCTGCCTTCTCCATATCCTCAGGTGCCTGAAGTTTAAGCGCCATCAGCTGATATATTGTATTATAGATAGCCTTCTGGATGCCGGTCCTGCCATAGAGCTCATCCTCGCTTATGATCTTGAAAACCTCATCATCCATTCCATCCGTGCGGTGGTCTCTGTATCCAACGCACTTTCCTATCATCTTGTCTTCATCGTCAAGGAGCACATAATCCACTCCCCAGGTATCAACGCCGACACTCTCGGGAATCTTACCGATTTCCTTGCACTTCTTCATGCCGGCTACTATCTCATTAAACAGTCTGTCAACATCCCATGACAGTCCGCCATCTTTCTCATCCATTCCATTCCAGAAGCGATAAATCTCTTCCAGTTCAATTTTCCCATTCTGAACGCTTCCCAGAATATGTCTTCCACTTGAAGCTCCGATATCTATTGCCAAAAAATATTTACTCAAAGTACGCCTCCCTATGTTGATAAACATCCTATATTGACAAACACCCTATATCACTAAAATATGCCAAATATCTTCTCTCTGAAATTCGAAAAAATTCGCTCGTATGTTGTATAACTGAAATTTGGATTATTGAACCTTACAGCCCACGCATCCTTTACTGCATCCGCAATGATAACTGACTCCTCAGTTTCAAGAAGAAGCAATGCTGGGAAAAAATAATAAATCATGAACATCGACATATCCACCTGCAAGGTTCCTCGCATCTTACCATTTTTTGAATATGCAGAAAAAACACTGTCGAGAAAAGTCTCTGCAATCAGCTCAGCCTCACACTTCTTGTCCTCACTTTCCATCACAAGACTATTCATCTCCTCAAAATAGTGACCATGAATTTGTCTGAACTCAGCCATCTGCTGCTCATAGTTTTTTTTCTTAAGTTTCCGGAGCATCGGCTTCATATCCGCAAAGATGCATTCAATACCTTCTATCATAATTTCCCACATTTCCCGCGCACAAAATCTAACTGACTATTTTTTACACGAAACTAATTCTTCAAACCCTTAGCCAGTCAGGAATTATCAATGCCGCTTGTTATTGCTGACAGTATGCGATAATTCCTGACTCAGCATAAAGATCCAATATCTACTGAATAACAACACCCTTTCTAAGAATGATGTTAGCATAAATTGCAGTCTCTGTTGACATGATGACACAAGTAGACTTCTCTCTTGTCTGATCGTAGAATTTCCACTTATTAATCTCCTGGAAAGCATCTGCTCCCCTGTCATCATACTTCTTTACGATATCCTTGTACTCGTCCCAGATAGGAGTTGCAACCTTGCCTACGTCGTTGGGTTCAAGTGCCATAAGTGTACATGGCGGATCATCCTCTCCCTTAGCATTGGGATATGTATCAAGCGGAAATACCTGAAGAATAGCATCAAGAATCTCAGGAACGCCATGTCCATCAAGACGGATTACCGGCTTGCCAAAGCTGTGTCCCGGGAAGTTACCGTCTGCAATTGTAATTTCATCTGTGTGACCCATCTCATCAAGCACCTTAAGAAGCTCAGGTGAGAGGATTGTAGGAATACCTTTTAACATTTCAAATCCTCATTTCTTTCATTACTTTAGCCTTGACTATTTATCTGCAGGCTAATTTGCCTATTTAGTTGAAAAAAGGGGACTGGGATATTTCCCAGTCCCCCTCGTTCATTAACCTGAATTAAATTCTATTCTAAGAATTAGTCATAAAGGTTGGGAGCGATTGAAGCATCCTCCATGTTGTCTGCGTTGTACCAGTAACCATCTGTAGGAACATCAGATACTGACTCGCCGTTTGCTGCTGCAACAAGAACGTCGATAGTTGTGATACCCATAGCAAGAGGAGACTGTGTAACAGCACCGAACATTGTGCCAGCCTTGATAGCGCCCTTGATAACTGAACCAGCATCGAATCCAGCTGCAAGTACTGTATCATCAGATGTACCAAGAACCTGAAGTGTATCGTTAGCTGTGAGGATACCCTCAGCTGCTACCTGGTTTGAACCGAACATACCGATAACATCAGACTTGTTCATGATTGCAGAAGCCTCTGTTGCGCAAAGCTCAACTGTTGTCTGTGCGGGAACTGCTACCTCGATAACGATGTCAGCTGTAGCCTCGTCAGCCTTCTCAGCCTTGCAGTCGTTAACGTACTTCTCGTTTCCGATAACTGCTACTGTGTATCCATCAGCTGCAGCAAGCTCAGCGAACTTGTCGATGAAGCCAAGACCACGAGAGATGATTGAGTTAGAAGTTGCCTCCTGGTTGATCTCACCGATACGAACCTGGCCATTGCCGATTCTGCTCTTGAGTGCAGGGTAAAGATTATCAGCTGCTGTAGCGCCTGCTGAGTAGTTGTCTGTAGCAACTGTAGAAACTACAGAACCAGCGGGAGCGTTGGGAACACCTGAGTCGAAACATACTACAGGGATACCCTTGTCCATAGCTGCCTGAAGAGAATCAAGAACAGCGTCCTGATCACAAGCTGCAAGACCGATTCCGTTAGGAGCGTTGTTGATAGCATTGTTCAGCATGTTAACCTGATCAGCGATATCAGACTCAGCGTTGGGACCTGTACAATTAGCTGTAACACCAAGCTCACCAGCTCTCTGGTTGATACCTGTAACAGCTGCCTGCCAGTATGAAGACTGGTAAGACTTAACAATGATCTCGAATGTAAGATCGCCAGCTGCCTCAGCGGGTGCTGCTTCCTCTGCAGGAGCTGCTTCCTCTGCAGGAGCTGCCTCTTCCTTAGCTTCCTCTGCAGGAGCCTCAGCTGCGGGTGCTGCTGCGGGTGCTGCTGCCTGTGAGCCACATCCAACTACCATAGAAGCTACCATTGCAACGCTGATGAGTGTTGCTAAAATTCTCTTTTTCATTTTTTTCCTCCTTAAAATGATGAATAATGAGTTTTATATTTTCCTGCAATGCAGGTAAATACCATGTTAATTAAACTGCCTCTTCCTTCTTTCTCTTGATGATATCAACGAGAACGGCTCCGATAAGAACAAGACCTGTGATAATCTGCTGCCAGTTTGCCTGGAGACCGATGAACGGAAGTCCTGTCTTAAGAAGACAGATTACAAATACACCAATGAGTGTTCCCTCGATTGAACCTGCACCACCTGTTGCAGATACGCCACCGATGATTGCTCCACCAATTGCCTCAAGCTCAAATCCAGCTCCTGTACCAGGCTGAACTGTTGTAAATACTGCTGAGTATGCAACTGCTGCAAGTGCTGCGAAAAATCCCGAAATCACATATGACATAATGTGATAGAACTTAACATTGATTCCTGAAAGGATTGCAGCCTCTTTATTAGATCCAATCGCAAATGTGTAACGACCGATCTTGGTGTGATTAAGGACAAATGCCATGATTGCTACAACTATGAGTGCCCAGATGATACCAACAGGGTACTGGTTTCTGTTAACAACAATCTTGAAGATGCTTCTAAACTCACCACCAGGTGTACCATTCTGGGGCCAGCAGATTCCCATACTCTTTGAACAGATTGAACCAAGACCACGAGTAATCATGCAGGTACAGAGTGTAGCAAGGAATGCCGGCAGATCCATTACTGCAATAAGCCATCCGTTGATAAATCCAATCAGAATACCGAAGAGCAGACATACCAGAATACCAACGCCAGTAGGAACGCCCTTCTGAACGATCAGATATCCACCTGCAAGTGAGTAACAGATAAGACCTGTACCAATTGAAAGATCAACACCACCCGTAATAAGCGGGAAGGTTACACCGATTGCCATGAAAATCAGATAATATGACTTACTAAGGATATCGATGAAAGTTGTAACCTTTCTAAAATCAGGGCTGAGTGCACAGAAGAAAGCAAACAGCGCAATTACTACCAGCAACACGATGAACTTCTGTCCACCAAGTCTGTTAATTAATGATTTCTGTTTCATGTTCTCTCCTCCTAACCTATCTCTCGAGTCGCCATATTCATGATATTTTCCTGTGTAGCTTCGGAGATGTCGATTTCTCCTGTCTTCTTGCCTTCACACATTACCACGATACGATCACTCATTCGTAAGATCTCAGTCATTTCAGAGGAGATCATAATGATTGACTTACCTTCTGATGCAAGCCTGTTCATAAGCTTGTAAATCTCGTTCTTAGCTCCTACATCAATACCTCTTGTAGGTTCATCGAAAATCAGGATGTCACAATCACGAACCAGCCACTTTGCAATAACGACCTTCTGCTGATTACCACCTGAAAGGTTAACAACAAGCTGCTCAACTGAAGGAGTCTTGGTTGCAAGCTGATCCACATAATCCTGAGCCGCTGCTCTCTCCTTTCTCTTGTTGATGAAGAGACCTTTCATGAAGTTCTCCATTGTAGCCATTGTTGAGTTCTCAGCAACAGTCTTCTGAACTACGATACCAAAACGCTTTCTATCCTCTGACAGATATCCGATACCATTCTTAACTGCATCCTGAGGAGAGTTGATTTCAACCTTCTCTCCATTAATGTAGATATCTCCGCTCTGCTTAGGATCAGCGCCAAAGATTGCTCTTGCTGTCTCTGTACGTCCAGCACCCATAAGTCCTGAGAATCCAAGGATCTCACCCTTCCTGAGTTCAAAGCTTACATCCTGAACCATTCTTCCGGCATTGAGATGCTCTACCTTAAGAACAACAGGTGCATCCTTCGCAACCATTGACTGGGTCTTAGGATCCTCATAAATGACACGTCCAACCATCATGTTGATGATGTCATCCTTGGTACAGTCTGCAGTGATAAGTGTTCCAACATAACCACCATCTCTCATGACCGTTACTCGGTCTGTTATGACCTTAATCTCATCCATTCTATGCGAGATATATACAATACCGAGCTGCTGCTCTCTAAGGTCTCTGATAATCTTGAAGAGTTCTTCAATCTCAGCCTCTGTAAGAGCTGCTGAAGGCTCGTCAAAAATAATAACCTTTGCATCATGCGAAATAGCCTTTGCAATCTCACACATCTGCTGCTTACCAACTGTAAGATCACTCATTGTCGCTGTAGGATCGATATCGATGTGAAGTCTCTCGAAAAGCTTCGCAGCTTCCTCGTTCATCTTCTTGTCATCAATCTTGATTCCCTTCTTGAACTCTCTTCCAATGAAGATGTTCTGAGCAACTGTAAGGTGTCCGAGCATATTAAGCTCCTGGTGTACGATTACAACACCTGCATCCTGAGCTTCTCTTGCACCCTTAAACTCTATCTCTCGTCCTTCATATTCGATGCTTCCCGAATCCTTTGTGTAAATTCCTGTAAGCACCTTCATAAGTGTCGACTTACCGGCACCATTCTCTCCCATAAGTGCGTGTACTTCGCCTTTTCTAACCTCGAAATTAACATGATCGAGAGCATGTACACCTGGGAAAGACTTATCTATATCTTTCATTGTTAAAATTACTTCGCCCATTCTCTTACCTCACCTTTCTACTGGTCACGCTCAATTAATTCTTTCTACGTCTGGCAACAACGTCCGCATATACTGCAACTACAACGATGATACCAGTGATAATGAGCTGATAATCTTTTGTAAAGCCAAGAGCAAGAATTCCTTCCTGAAGAAGGGCGATAATCAGAACGCCGATTACTGTACCGCCGATTGAAGCAAGTCCACCAGCCATGGATGTTCCACCCATAACACATCCGGCAATTGCCTCATTGTTGTACTGATCGCCATATCCAGGCTGAACTGTTGTATACGCTCCAACAAAGAATATTGCTGCAATCCCAACAAGTGTTCCACAGATTATGTATGCTAACATCTCCCACTTTTTGATATCTACGCCCGAAAGCCTTACTGCTTCCTTATTGCTTCCAAGTGAAAGGATGTATCTGCCTGCCTTTGTCTGATTAAGGATGATTGCACATATGATTGAAAAAACAATAAAGATGATAAATCCAACCGGAATATTGCCAACCTTAACAAGATATCTGAACCATCCACCCTGAGCGAGCTGTGGCCATGAAACTGACTGTGTCTTTGTGAATACAGACGCAAGACCCTTTGCAATGTTCATTCCAGCCATCGATACAATGAATGGTGGAACATTCCAATATGCAACCAGATATCCATTGAAGCATCCAAACAGGAATCCTACAAGAACACTGATTATCAGAGCCGCTACAATCGGAACGCCGAAGGATGTGAGGCAGTATCCTGAAACAAGAGCCGCACAGAACATTACAGGTCCGATTGAGAAATCGATACCGCCAGTAGCGATAACGAAGGTTACACCAAGTGCAAGAAATCCAAGGAAATATGCATAATTCAATGCGCTGAGAATTCTCTCGTATCCAAGGAAGTTTCCTTTTGTTCCGACGCAGAAGAAAATGTACATCAGTATCATTACTACTACCAGAACAATTCTGTTAAATCCGATCTTTCTAACTATCGGTATCTGCTTGAACTTTTCCAATTTTTTTCCTCCCAACTGCAGATATGGTTGAAATACCTGTTGATTATTGTGTTACGCCTTACCCTGGCTCTGGCAGACCTGAATCTTCTCCTTGACAAGTCTTGTCACATATTCCATTCCAACAGCGCCATACTTCTTAGGATCAAATGCATCAGGATTCGCTCCTAAGTACTCCTTAACTCCGTTGCTGTACGCAACTCTGAGTTCAGTAGCAAAATTAACCTTGCTGATACCTCTGCTGATGCACTCCTGCACTGCACTGTCCGGAACTCCTGACGCGCCGTGAAGAACAAGCGGAATTGAAACCACCTTTCTTATTTCAGAAAGTCTGTCCACATCAAGCTTAGGCTCTCCCTTGTAGAATCCGTGTGCGGTTCCTATCGCAACTGCAAGGGATGTGATACCCGTCGCCTCCACGAACTTAACTGCATCATCAGGATCCGTATAACCCGGGTCATTACACTCAAGGTCATCCTCCTTGCCGCCAACCTTGCCAAGCTCTGCCTCAACAGGAATCAGAGATGGTCTGCAGGCATCCGCAACTCTCTTGGATACTGCAATGTTCTCTTCAAAGCTCAACTTGGATCCATCAATCATAATCGATGTATATCCAGTCCTCAGAGCCTGCATTGCAAGTCCAAAGCTGCTGCCATGGTCAAGGTGCATTGCGATAGGAACGCTTGCTGCCTGGGCTGCTGCCCTTACATTGGCAAGATACATGTCAAGTCCTGCGTACTTCACAGTAGAAGGTGTTGTCTGCAGAATAACCGGAGCCTTCATCTCTTCGGCCGCCTTAACTACCGCCATTACCATTTCCATGTTCTCAACGTTGAAGGCGCCAATCGCATATCTGCCGCGATCCGCATCCTCCATCATCTTAAGCGATGTAACAAGTGACATAACCTGTTCCTCCTTAGTGCACCATTCCCAAAAAGGGTTAGGGTAAAACGTTTCGCCCTTGTATGATATTATGCCATAACATCTAGGTTTCGTCAACAAATTTGGATAAAACAATATTGAAACATTATGGGATAATATTCACCACGAAACGTTTTGTATTACGTTAAAAAGAATGTTTTTTTGCTTTATTAAGGAAAAACAAGCCCCGACCTCTGAACTCGGGGCCCGCCTTTTTCTTCTATATTTTTAAAGACTCAATAATTGCTACGCAATTCTTTCGTTAAAATAGCGCAGCTACGCTGCTAATTTTATACTACCTGCAAAAAAATCACATGTATTAGCAGTAGAATGCGTCGCTGATCATATAATTAAGCTTTGTTGCGTAGTTATAATCCTCAACAAGATGAACCACACAGTCCTCAGCCAGTTCCTTAGGATCAAGAGGAAGAACTCCATCACGAACCTTAATGTACTGCTGGGGCATATACTGACGAAGCATACTGAGAGGAATCTCAACCTCTGAAAGATTAGCAAACAGCTTCTTGATTGCATCCTGGATTTCAGGCTGCGCGAAATAATAACGACAACGGTCTGAGAAGCTGAACTTTCTCTTGATTGCAAGCTGGTCCTCAGTGCCATGGTAATGCTTCTGCCAGTTGCCGGGATTCTTCATCATCGTCTCTTCCATCACATCGATGAATTTAGCCTGCTTCTCCTCCGGAACAAGCATCTGCTCCATCATTGAGAGGGCAAAAAGACCTTCTCTGAGTGAGAATGTAAGCGCAGGTCCAACCTTGAGAATTGCGATTCCATCCTCTACCATCTCGCGAAGTCCCTTAGGCGACTGATAATCAGTTGAATGTCCCTCAAGAACTACATTGTCATATTTTTTCATCGCTGCAGTAAGCTCTGCTGCATTTGTTCTGTTGTAGTGGAATACATCCGCATCTCCGAACTCAACACCAGGCTGAACCACAATACCAATGATATTGTCAAACGCATCCTTAAGTCCGCGCTTCTCGAACTGCTCTCTGTACACAGCAAGTGTCTTCTCTACTGCGGCAGGCTTGGTAACAGAGATTGAATCCTCTGCTTCCTGAGCACCACCGGGAATCGGAACCTCGGAACCAATAATAAATGCAGGGCGTACTTCATCAGGATTCTTCTTGAGAAGCTCCTGATATGCCTCCTCACATGCCTCATAAAGAATTGCTCCGCGGCGCGCGATCGTCTCATCTGAAAGCATCTCATCCCTGGGGTCATCAGCAACCCTCATACTTGTATCAAGATGGATTTTCTTAAAGCCTGCGAGAACAAAAAGCTTAACAAGCTCAACAGACTTCTCCATCGCCTCTTTTTCGTTCTCGTTCTGCCATGTAAGAGGTCCGAGGTGATCGCCGCCAAGAATGATTTTATCCTTGGGGAATCCGATTCCGTCAGCTATCTCATACACAAAATCTCTATAATCTGCCGGCTTCATTCCAGTGTAGCCGCCAAACTGATTAACCTGGTTGGCTGTCGCCTCAACCAGTACGTAGTCGTCAAATCTCATAGCCTGCTTAAGACAAGCTTCAATTACCAGATCATTTGCTGTACAGAAAGAAGGAATACCTGCATATTTCATTCCTGCTTTTCTCTTTGCCAGCATGCTTCTCATTGCATCCATTTTCATTCTCCTCTATAAAAAGGCTGCAGCCCCAAGCTGCTGCATAAGAACTGCAGCCCTGCCGCTCTACCGAGCAGCTCTCATGTTCTTAGAAAAAATATTTTTATCCAGAATCAATCCAAATTAGGCATCAGGACAGTCAACGATGAATCCATCCTCATCCCAGAGATCATGCCAGTCCTTAGCGCCGGGCCACAGGAATACCTGTCCCTTAACAAGACGGTTGTTCTTCTCAAGAGTAGCGATTGTAGCCATCTCCTCATCTGTAAGCTTGAAGGTCTGAGTTGCCTCGAGGTTGCTTACATACTCCATCTCATGTACTGAGAAAGGAATCGGGATCTGTCCTCTCTGCATAGCCCACTTGAGGCAGATGATTGCAGGATGAACGCCATGTGCTTCAGCGATTGCCTTAAACTCAGGAACCTGCATATCAGCGATATCAGTAGAAACGATATCTCTCTCAGGTCTCTGGGGTGAGCCAAGAGGCATGAATGCGATAGGCTGAATGTTGTGAGCTACAAGGTAATCAAAAATCTCCTGCTGCTGGAAGCAGGGATGGAACTCACTCTCACATGCTACAGGCATAATCTCGAACTTGTCGATAACAGCCTCAAGCTTGGGAATAGTAAGGTTTGAAATACCAATGTGACGGATGAGACCCTTCTTAACAAGTTCCTCACACTGTCTGTATGTATCCATGAATTCTTCAACTGAGAAAGGCTTAGAATCAGGATTTCTTGAATCAACGTCGCATCCCGGTGCATGGTAGTTAGGGAAAGGCCAGTGGATGAAGAAGAGATCGATGTAATCGCACTGAAGATCTTCAATACTCTTTCTGCAGCTCTTCTCTACCTCGCGATGCATGTCGTTCCATACCTTTGTCATGATGTAGAGGTCCTTTCTCTCTACAACACCCTCGTCGAATGCATCCTTGAATACCTTACCAATCTGATCCTCGTTGCCGTAGCATGCTGCGCAGTCAAACATTCTGTAACCGGCACGGATTGCTCCTGCTACTGCATTTGAAACCTGATCAGGTGTGAAACGGTCTGAACCGAATGTACCCATTCCGATACAGGGAACCTGGTCACCAGTGTTCAGTGTAATCTGGGGTACCTTTTTTGGATCTAATGCCATTTTACTTCCTCCTTAAATATGATTGTTATTTATCTCTCTGCAGCTCCTGCTGCTTATGATACTTAGTTACCTCGGCGTGACGCTGGATTATTTTTCAGAATCGATAAGGATCTTGCCCTTAACTTTTCCAGGTGTCTTAAACATTTCAAAGGCCTCATCAATCTTTGAAAGCGGAACCTTCTCGAAGATGAACGAGTCGTCAAACTTGAGCTCGCCAGTTCCGAAATAGTGAGCTGTAAGCTCCCACTCATCTCCGGGGAACGGAGCTGAATAGCTCATCCATGAACCTGTAAGAATGAACTCCTTACGGTTGATGTTCTCCCACTCAGGAACTGTAAATGAAAGTTCTCTTGTAGGTGTTCCGATGAAGCACACCTGAGCCTTATTTGCAGCAAGCTTGAACGCAAGCTTCATTGTTATTGTATTTCCAGCGGTCTCATAGACGTAATCAAATCCCTGTCCACCAGTGATCTCGTTTACCTTGTCCATGAAGTCTTCCTTGCCAGAGTTAACACCGTAGTCAACACCAAGTCTCTTTGCAAGGTCAAGTCTCTCATCAACAATGTCAAATACTGTAACGCTCTTAGCGCCAAAAATCTTGGCCCACTGTGCAGTGAACATTCCGATTGTTCCGCCGCCAAGGATCGCAACGTTCTTTCCACCCTTGTAATCACAGCGGCGAAGTCCGTGAAGTGAAACTGTTGCAGGCTCAAAGAATGCACCCTTCTCAAAGCTAACATCCTCACCGAACTTTACTACGTTAAGCTCAGGCATTGATACATACTCAGCAAATGATCCAAACTCTCTTGAACCAATAAAGCTGTACTTCTTGCAGAGTGAGTAGTTACCCTTCTGACAGTCAGGACACTTCATACAGGGAACAAGGGGAACTCCCGCAACCCTGTCTCCAGGCTTAACAGATGTGACACCCTCTCCAACCTCATCAACAACTCCCGAAAACTCATGTCCGAGAACGTTGGGGAAATAGTGGCAGGCATCTCCATTAACCCTGGGAATATCTGATCCGCAGATTCCTGTGTACTTAACCTTGACAACCACCTTCCCGGGATCAGCCTTTGGCTTGTCGATCTCCTCGTAGCGGATGTCGTTAGTTGCATGAACAACTCCAGCTTTCATTTTTATCTCCTTTTCATCATAGGCAGACCTCTTCAGTGGCAGCCTGTAATTTAATATTTTGAAAAAGTATCAGAGAGCCTGCTTCCAAGCTCAAGATACAGATCCATCGATTTCTTATAGAGCTCATGCTTAGCCATATCAGGCTCCTGAGTCCTCGTGATTACGATCGTTCTCGAAACCGCTTCTTCGTAATCCTTGTATACTCCACATCCAACTCCTGCAAGGAGCGCTGCTCCAAGTGTTGTTGCTGTATCAGATGTCGGAACCTGAATAGTACGGCCCGTAACATCTGCCTTAATCTGTGTCCAGAGAACAGAATTTGATGAACCACCCATTGCATTAAGAGTTCCAATCTCAATTCCCGTCGTCTCAGCAGTTCTGAGATTATGCTCCAAGGAGAAGGCCACACCCTCTAGAACAGATCTGATTATATGGCCTCTTGTCTTACCAAAGGACAGACCATAAAATACGCCCTTAGCATCTGGATTCCAGATGGGTGATCTCTCTCCTGACATATAGGGAAGAAAAACTACGCCTTCGGAACCTGCCGGTACTGCCTCTGCCTCCGCAGTGAGCTCATCGAAGCTCATGTCACGGCCAAGTTCCTGCTTAAACCATTTTAGTGTTCCACCGCCTCCAACGGTGCCGCCCTGGAGAAGATATGTTCCAGGAACAACATGCGCGCCGAGGATAAGCTGCTTATGTGCAAGAGCCTCATCTGTACAGATGCTCATTCCGCCGGCCTGTCCACCCTGCTCCTGAGTCTGACCCTTCTTATATACACCTGCTCCAAG
>DCHL01000141.1:22486-26188 GCA_002317595.1 Lachnospiraceae bacterium UBA1753
TTGCCGATGCTTCCTTAGTTACCTCACCGACAACCTCATCACACTTGTAAAGCCTGGGAACCATGTCAACCGAAAGTCCCAGTCTCGATGCCATATCACTGTCATATGCAAGTTTCTTCATATCGAAGAAATGAAGCGCATATCCCTGAGACAGATCCTGGCTCATGATTCCTGTAAGTTTATAAACAATGTAGCTGTTACTCTGAAGATACTTATCCGCCTTCTCAAACACCTCAGGGTGCTCTCTCTCAAACCAGAGAAGCTTTGGTGTAGTGTATGAAGGAAGGAACTCATTTCCTGCAAGATTGAAAATGTCATCTCCGGGAATCTTAGCCTTAACTTCCTCACAGATATCTCTTGCTCTCGTGTCCATCCAGATTGGTGTACGGTACAGAACCTTTCCATTCTTATCAACCGGAATTGCTGACCATCCCTGACCATCAACACCGATTCCAGCGATCGAATTCCTGTCAACTCCATCCTGTGAAAGGACATCCTTTATTCCCTCAACAATTGCAGCCCACCACTCATCTGCATCCTGCTCAGCCCATCCGGTCTCGGGGTAATATACTTTGTAAGCCTGATTAGACTGTGCTACTACCTTGCCATCCTCGTCAAAAACCGCTATCTTGCAGGCGCTTGTTCCGATGTCTATTCCTAAAAGCTGCTTTGTCATTGTAACCTCCATATCTCATAAGCGAAACGTTTCGCTTACCTCTAAAAATATAAAGCCATATTTTTTCGGCTTGTGGTCATTATATTACTGAAAAAATAAGGTGTCAATAGGTTTTTGCAAAAAAGTGAAACGTTTCGTTACATTTTGATTTCCTTGATAGAATTACCCTCTAACAGGCGCGTCGGAAGCACTATTTCCATCGGTGTTTCAGACTTCCTGTCGCTGCCTATTTTTCCAAGAAGCAGTTCCACAGCCTTCTCACTCATGTTCTTCATGGGCTGTACAACCATGCTCATGGCAGGATTGGTGACATGTGAAAGAATCAGATCATCAAACCCAAGCATCGAAATGTCATCCGGACAGCCAAGCTCCGACTCATTGACAGCCATTACAGCTCCCAGTGTTATCTCATAGTTCGTCATGAACACTGCCGTCGGTCTGTCAGGCAGGGCAAGTATTTTTTTCATACTCTCGTATCCATGCTCAATACTATGTATGTCTCCATATATATATTCTTCAGGAACATCAAATCCCGCCAAAGTCATGGCTTCCTTGTACCCCTGGCATCTCTCAATTCCCGTGTACTCTTTAGCCGAGCATATGATTGCAATCTTTCTGTGGCCCTTGCCGATGAGAACATTCGTTGCACGGAGCGCTGACATCCTGTTGTCAATCCTCACACAGTCACAGTCACAGTTTTCCGGCGAACGGTCCATAAGAACAATCGGGACTCCGGCGTGATTTGCCATTTCCACGACCTTAGAACCATATAAAACAGGAACAACAATTATTCCATCAACCTTCTTATTAATCAGAAACTTAGCATTCTTCTGCTCCGTCTCCTCATCCTGGTTGGAATCACAGATCAGGAGCCCATATCCCTCTTTCCTGAGTGCATCTCCTATGTATTTAAGAAGAGTACCATTGAAGAGACTCTCTATGCTGTAGACGAGAACCCCTATTGTCTTCGTCTGCTTCGTGACAAGTCCTCTGGCAATCTCATTCACCTCGTAGTGAAGCTCCTTTATTGCTGTCTCAATAAGAATCTTATTCTCCGGCAGTACATTACCGCCGTTCAGATACTTAGATATGGTAGCCAGCGACAACCCCGTTCTCTCTTTTATATCTTTAATTGTTGCAGGCATCTTCCCCTCCTAAACTCAAAGACTCAATAATTGCTACGCAATTCTTTCGTTAAAATAACGCAACTACGCTGCTAATTTATTTTATATTCAGTAAAATATTCGCTTTCAATTATAACACAAAATCAAGCGAAACGTTTCACTTTTTTCTCTAACATATGCCGGAAATCCACAGTGCGAATCTCCGGCATAGTCATTGTAATATCAGTTTACCAAAACAGTGAGCAACCTATGTCTATCTGATGGTCTTATAGAGAGGACCATATGCAGCACATGCTCTGTAATCTGCTGCTTCCTTATCTGTTCCAAATGCGTTCCATGCTGCAGGACGATAGATATCATCAAGAGGAACATTGTGCATGCATACTGGAATTCTCAGCATTGATGCCATTGTAAGAAGGTCTGCACCAATGTGTCCGTATGAGATTGCACCGTGGTTAGCACCCCAGTTGTTCATTACATCGTAAGCTGTCTTGAAGGGTGAACCCTCAACGCCGTCTGTACGAGGAGCGAACCATGTGCAGGGCCATGTATAATCTGTTCTCTTCCAGAGAACATCTGAAACCTCATCAGGAAGGTTAACTGTCCATCCCTCAACAATCTGAAGAACAGGACCAAGATTCTTAACAAGGTTAAGTCTGATCATTGTTGCAGGCATCTCAGCTCTTGTGAGGAAACGGCATGAATATCCAGCGCCACGGAAGTATCCGTTATCTGCAGGGTTCCATGTAGTAGCACCCATCATTGTCTCCATGTCAGCCTCTGTTACATCGTACCACTCCTTCATAACAGGGTTGCCATCTGCATCCTTAACCTCGCCACAGGCGTCAAGACAGCACGAACCAGAATTGATAAGGTGGATGAATCCGTCAGCTTCCTTAGCCTTGCCCTCGATTTCATATCCAGTAACTCTCTTAACAGAATCTCCGCTCCAGTATGTACGAACATCTGCGAACATCTGCGCTCTGTTTGTAAGGAGCTTCATGAACAGCATTGATACACCGTTGAGTGTGTCGTTCTCTGTTGCAAGGATGAAGGGTTCTCTTGCGCCGTTCCAGTCAAATGATGTATTGAGAATTGCCTCAGGGAAGTCACAGTTAGGCCAGTGGTCTGTCCACTGTCTCTGACCCTGGAAACCACCGCAGATTGCGTTGTGTCCTGCAGCCTCTTCCTCACATCCCTCAGGAAGATTAGGATTGCCCTGGTACAGATCCTCGATGATAACTGCCATCTTAGCAGTGAACTCCCAATCCTTCTCCTTCTGCTCTGCAGACTTCTGAATCCACTCAGGATTCTTGTCAAAGCCTTCCTTAGCATACTTCTTAATCCATGCAAGTGCCTTCTGGAACTCATCCTCATTGTAGATGTGCTCTTCCATACGACGAAGGATCTCAACCTCATCAACAGACTCAACTCTCATTCCAAGGTACTCCTCGAAGAAGTCCTGGTTGATGATTGATCCGCCGATTCCCATGCACTGTGAACCAATCTGGAGGTATGACTTATCTCTCATTGTTGCAGCGGCTACTGCAGCACGGCCAAAGCGAAGAAGCTTTGTCTTAACATCCTCAGGAATTGTAGCATCATCAGCATCCTGAACATCCTTGCCGTAGATACCAAATGCAGGAAGACCCTTCTGAGCATATGTAGCAAGAACAGATGCAAGATATACAGCACCAGGTCTCTCTGTAGCATTGAGTCCCCAAACACCCTTGATTGTAAGAGGGTTCATATCCATTGTCTCTGAACCGTAGCACCAGCAGGGTGTAACAGAAAGAGTAACTGCCACTCCTTCCTTACGGAACTTAGCCTCACATGCTGCTGACTCAGCAACACGTCCGATTGTTGTATCTGCAACAACGACCTTAACAGGCTCGCCGTTTG
>DCHL01000141.1:26207-26756 GCA_002317595.1 Lachnospiraceae bacterium UBA1753
TTGAATACTTAAGATTCTCCTCAAAGAGCTTCTTGGCAGCAAGTGCCATTCCCATTGTCTGATCCTCAAGGGACTCACGAACCTTGAGAGGTCCTCTTCTTCCATCAATGATAGGTCTGATACCGATTACAGGATAATCACCGATATATCTGTTCTTTGCCATGTTGTACCTCCATTAGAAAATAACGAATTTGAAAAAAATGTTGCGAAATACTACGCGAAACGTTACGTTGTGTATAATACGAATTATAAAGACTACACAAATTATCATCAAGTGTTATAATAGAAAAAAATAGAAAAATATTCACTCGTTTACTAACAGAAGGATTTTTCATCCATAGGAGATTTTTACTGACTGATGAAGTACATTGATTACAAAGAAAAAAAGGAGCAGGGAACTTTCAATTTTCCCATAGCATATTATCACCAGACTCCACATTCACCCAGATATTTCATGCAGCATCACTGGCACACACAGTTTGAGATTATCAGAATCATATCCGGTGAATTCCATCTCACCCTCGATTCAACCACTCAGGTGTTTAAAGC
>DCHL01000141.1:26762-26942 GCA_002317595.1 Lachnospiraceae bacterium UBA1753
GATGATGTAATTTTTATCACAGACGGTGTCCTCCACGGCGGAACCCCCTACGACTGTATATATGAGTGCGTTGTTTTTGACCTTAATATTCTTATGAAGGATAATCATGCGTGCGCAAGGGTAATTCAGGATATCATGTCCCACAAGATCACAATTGCGACGCATCTGTCTGCAAGGTCT
>DCHL01000141.1:26961-28089 GCA_002317595.1 Lachnospiraceae bacterium UBA1753
AGCAGATACTTCCTATAGTACGCTCACTCTGCCATACCCTCTCTAACAAAAATACCGGCTACGAGTTCATGACCCAGGGATATCTGTTTGAACTCATCGGCACAATACTCCAGGAAAACCTATACGAGGACAGCGTCAGTGATTCCCAGACTGCCCAGCGCCTCAATTCCATCAAGGACGTCCTTGCTTATATTTCAGAGAACTATGCCAATAACATAAGTCTCGAATCCCTGGCGCGTATTGCGGGCATGAATCCCAAGTACTTCTGCCGCTATTTCAGAAGCATGACCGAGAGAACGCCTATTGACTATGTGAATTATTATAGAATAGAATGTGCCTGCGAGATGCTCTCCACCAAGGATATTTCCATAAAGGAAGCAGCCATCTCCTGTGGCTTCAACGATGAGAGTTACTTCATCAAGACATTCCACAAGTACAAGGGCATCACTCCCAAGCAGTTTATCAAGACAGAATTCAAGTAGACACGTCAGACCGGCGACTAACACAATAAAATATATTTCAGGAGACATTATGAAAAAGAAAATAATTTCACTCGTACTTTCAGCAGCAATCGCTGTACTTACTCTTTCAGGCTGCACAAGCAAGACCCCCAACATACCTTTTACAGACGACAGCATCGGCTGGAAATCCACAGAGAATGATGTTTTTGCTCTCGAAGGTAAGGACTACGAGACCTACTCATCGATTTACGGTGGCCCCACCTATACCTTCCCGAAGACATATCTTGACCAGGATGGCACCATAAAATATATGTTTGATGATAAAAATAAGCTTGTCAGCGTATCATGGACATACACAGCAGACACGCCAGAAGAAATTAACGATATGTACGCAAGACTCCAGGAACCACTTCTTGCCGAGTACGGCGAGAGCGGCTTCAACCAGGGTGCGGCTTCCAGTGCCGGAGACGTATGGTACCTCGAGGACGGAAACATCATCCTCTATACAATGCTCACAAGCGAGCTTAACGCCCTTCAGTATTCCTATCTGAGTCCTGATGTGAGCACCAAAGAGAGTGAAAAAGTAAATCAGAACGACGATGCTCTCAAGAAACTCCAGCAGCTCACTCAGTAATCAGAATTAATATCTGCATCCACATCTGCATCA
>DCHL01000141.1:28260-28728 GCA_002317595.1 Lachnospiraceae bacterium UBA1753
AGCGAGAACAGTTCACAGTTTTCCCCGCCAACAAGAATACCATCAAGATATTCACTTGAATCAGTCACACAGACTGCCCCATTTAGCATCGTATTGAATATCCTGTCGTGGGCACCTCTCTTAAACCATGGCATGACATTCAGGGATATCTTCGCCCGTCTGATTTCCTTAAGGCACTCAAGAGAGTTTGTATATCCATAGTACTCAATATTCTCAGGATTACTGCAGGGAAGCTTATCCCAGCCGCCTCCAATGCATACGACCTTAATTCCGCTCTCTGCAAGCCTGCGCACCACTTCGCCCCTGAAATAGTATCGCACATACATGTCAAAGTGTATGAGATGTGGATATGTCTCCCTAAGTAAGGAATCTGTTATTTCATCAGCATCTTCTGCCTCCGCGCGTATCCTCGGCTCGAAGATCTCCTCAAAGGTCTTGTCCGGGTTATCTATCTGTTCCTTGAGCACA
>DCHL01000188.1:0-3197 GCA_002317595.1 Lachnospiraceae bacterium UBA1753
ATATTCTTAAAATACCTGCCGCAGAATATCCTACCGATAAGAGCATCCTTCTGCTCCTTATCATAGTCGGCGCAGTCAACCACAGCCTTCACATACATAACAGCATGATGAATGTAGTACGAATACAACAGTTTCCTAACCGCAGCCTCCTCCCCAAAAGCATTCAGGAAATTATCAATTATCCCTTCAACCTTCTCAGGATGATAGCCGTATTCAAGCCACTTGTGAGTGATGGAGCCTTCATTCTTTCTGTACAGATATACCACATCACCTATCGTCCTGATTTTTCTGGTGGCAGGGAGTACCTGCGATAGAAATAGGACATCCTCCGATGCCCTGTATTCCTCATTGAATCGTTCCATCAGACTATCCCTTTTGAAAAGCTTGCCCCACACGGTCGAAAGGTAGCTCCCAGTGAACAGTTCTCCAAAATCCGCCCTTATTTCCTCACGGCTTCCATAACACTTATCTGCAAGCTTAGACTTCTCTGTCCTATCTGGGTAAAAAATATAATCTCCAATGACTACATCATAATCCTCTGCATTCACAGTTAGTTTCTCCAGGGCATCCTGTGGCAGAAGGTCATCGCTGTCCATGAAGAATATCCATTCTCCCTGTGCCAGATCAAGTCCTGCGTTTCGCGCCCTCGAAACACCTCCGTTCTCTGTATGCACCGTCCTGATTCTCGAATCCTTCTTCGCAAAACGGTCAAGAATCTCCCCCGTCGCATCTGTGGAGCCGTCATCGACAGCTATCAGTTCCCAATACTCATAGGTCTGATTAAGTATGCTATCCACTGCCTCACCCACATATTTTTCCACGTTGAAGGCTGGCATTATAATGCTAACAACGCAATCCATCAGTTACCTCTCTCAAATCTCATATTGGAACTTCTCGTAATATCTTCTCTTAAATCTCAAATCGAGATTTCTCTGGAAATCTCTTCTCAAAAAAGGAACATATCTCCTTCGCGCGCTGGCTCGAATACCCTGAATCAGTCGACTCATTAATGCAGATCATGCTGGTTTCCTCACCCATAATCAAGGTCTCCAGTCCAGGATCTGCCGTATCAGTAAAATATCTGTGTTTTGGAAAAAACGGTTCATATTTTCCCGTCAGCAGCTGCCATCCCTTCATCAGGCTCACAGTATAGTCGCTAATTGTCCTGAACCGATGCCTGCTGCTGACATACAGATTCATCTCCTCCTTCTCCCAGACCTCCTCGAAGGTACTCTTCAGAAAAGAATAGGCCATATGCGATTCCTGAAAGCCCGGGACATATTTAAGTCCCTGATACCTCCTGTTATCCTCGACAACCTCCGCCGGATATACAGCAGTATCACAGATGTCCGTATGGTTTATTGCTACATTGTCCAGCCTGAAATATTTTTTCAGCGTGAGGATATTGTTCATCATGATATAGGCAAAATCCCCGGAGAACTGCTCCGTTATTGGTTTTATCCAGAAATAATCCCTGGGAAGTCCTCCCTCTGAGAAGAAATCCTCCCTTTCCTGCTCACCTATGAAAAAAATATCATCCTCAGCATATATGAAATGCTCACTCAGTCCGCTGATTCTATGAACATTCATTGAAATGGTACAGCTGTTGAAGGTTGGCAGGAACTCCTGTGGCATAAACTCTTCATGCTTCACCACTCGCAGTTTGGGATGATCAATGTTTAACCATTCGGGCACATGCCCATAGGTGATAAAAAATATTCTGTTAATCCATGGCATATTGGCTTCAACACAGCGAAACCAGTACCGCATCCATCCCCAGTCCTGATAGTATCCGTCATTCACAGTTCTGTGTTTCTGATATTTCTGTTTTTCAGCCTGCCACCTTGGATCATTTCCATCCACCCAGGGAATCACTAAATCTATTTTCATCATTATTATGCAGCCTGGCGCCTCTTAATTGCCATCCTTATACGAAAAACTGATTGCCAGAATACTCTCGTCGTCAAAATCAATGATCTCAGCCCTTGGTGCCTCATAGCCTGTAGCCACAGACTGCTCGCCAGTTTTTTCACCCGTACTCTGTTCTTCCTGATTTGCTGCCTTGCTCTGTGTATTGTCTCCATCAGCTTTGCCCTGTTCTTCAATAACACAGCCCGTAGGTCTGACGCTGTCAAGAAATGTCTTCACATCCAGTTCCGCCTTAGCCATATCAACAGCATATTCTCTGGCGAGATTCTCTACCAGCTGGCCCAAATCTATATCCCGTCCCATTTTTTCCCAGATGAAGGCACCTGTACGATTCAGTTTAATCATTCCATTGAAGCAGGCCACTGCATCTCCAATTGTAATAACTACGTGCTCGTCACCAACCTGCCGAAGTTCAAAACCATCTCTTGTTCTCATTTATTTCTGCTCCTGAATTATTTTTGATATTCGCCATCCACCTAGCTATCTGCCCGTGAATTTCTGCTTATCAATTTCTGCTTATCAATTTCTGTTAAAAATTTTTCTATCTCAACATATCTACTGTGCATCGCATTCTGTGTGTGCCCTGGCACCCAGCTTCCATTGTGATGATGAAGGGTGTAGCTTGACTGCGTTGAATAAATTATCCCAGTGTCAAAGCTCTTTCCCGTAAGCGTTTCAAAAGGATAAACCGTAATGTCCTCCACCATCTGAAATCCACCATTTTTAACAAGACCATGCTTCTCTAATATCTTAGTGTATCTGACTGGGCAGGTGGACATATCAGGACTTCCGTCACCCTTGATAAAGGGCCGGCTCTCATAGTCCTTACATATCTCATCAAGGATCCTGTTTCCTGCCTTCGCACCCATGCCCGAACCGCACTCTACCCGCTTTAGCGACTCAAAGCTCATGTAGGCATCATTATAGAGGAGATCATCAATCGGCCTTAAGATTTCCACATCCAGGTCCATGTATATTCCTCCATGCCGTCTCAGCACATCTGCCCTTGCATAATCAGAAGCAAAGGCCCAGTACTTCTTCTCAATAGCCTGCTCATAGTATTCACAGTTATCTGGACTGTAGGTATTCTGATTCCATATTTTTATCTCAAAATCTGGTGCAAATCTCTTCCAGGACTCCAGACAGTGTCTGTATCTTCCCGACAGCTCTTCCTCTGAAAACCAGAAGGTATGTATCACCCTGGGGATTGTCTCTTCCATATTCTTCCGAAATCCCATCGGGGGCTTTGGTGCCAGAAGCATCTGCAT
>DCHL01000188.1:3368-5066 GCA_002317595.1 Lachnospiraceae bacterium UBA1753
AATGGATAAGCTCCTTTAACGCATCTCTCACAGTTCCTGCGCCTATTCCCGTGCCCCTTCCTGCACCCTTTCCAGCATTTGCCCCGGTATCTACCACACCTCTGACATTATCTAAAAGCCCGCTCTCGCAAAGGAAGGGATATGTATGATTTCGATAATATTTCCCACTTCCCCAGCAGATTATATCTCTATTTTTTATCTCATCAAAAAAATCCATCATCCACACCATTATAGCAACAGTACATTTATAATAATAGCAATTTTTCGAAAAAACCATAATAGTTACCATAGGAATACATCGAAAAGGGGCCATCGCACGAATAGTACGATGGCCCCAACATAGTTATTATTGTATAGCTATCAGTATCTCACACCTGAAGTGGATTACTTGTTAGCGATAGCAGCCTGTGCTGCTGCAAGTCTTGCGATCGGCACACGGAAAGGTGAGCATGATACATAGTCAAGACCAATCTGGTTACAGAACTCAACAGATGAAGGATCTCCGCCGTGCTCTCCACAGATACCGCAGTGAAGCTTAGGTCTAACCTTCTTGCCCTTGTCGATAGCGATCTCCATGAGCTGACCAACACCTGAACGGTCAAGCTTAGCAAATGGATCGTTCTCGAAGATCTTAGCCTTGTAGTAAGCCTCAAGGAACTTACCAGCGTCATCTCTTGAGAAGCCGTATGTCATCTGTGTAAGATCGTTAGTACCGAAGCAGAAGAACTCAGCTTCCTTAGCAATCTCATCAGCTGTAAGAGCAGCACGAGGAATCTCGATCATTGTTCCGATGAGGTACTTAAGGTTGATACCTGAAGCAACAACCTCATCAGCTGCTGTCTTCATAACAATCTTCTTAACGAATGCAAGCTCCTTAACATCTCCTGTAAGAGGAATCATGATCTCAGGCTGAACATCCCAGTCAAGATGCTCCTTCTGAACCTTGGCAGCTGCACGGATAACAGCCTTAGTCTGCATTACAGCGATCTCAGGATATGTAACTGTCAGACGGCATCCTCTGTGACCCATCATAGGGTTCATTTCCTTCAGGTTGTTGATGATCTGGTTGATCTCAAGCACTGACTTGCCCTTAGCCTTTGCGAGCTTCTCGATATCTTCCTTAGTAGAAGGAACAAACTCATGAAGCGGAGGATCCAGGAAACGGATAGTAACGGGATTACCTTCCATTGCCTCGAAGAGCTTCTCAAAGTCACCCTGCTGAAGAGGAAGAATCTTCTCAAGAGCCTTCTCTCTCTCTTCTACTGTATCTGAACAGATCATCTCGCGGAATGCGTCGATTCTGTCGCCCTCAAAGAACATATGCTCTGTACGGCAAAGTCCAATACCCTCAGCACCAAGCTCACGAGCCTTAGCTGCATCATGAGGAGTATCAGCATTTGTACGAACCTTAAGTACACGGTACTTATCTGCCCATGCCATGATACGTCCGAACTCACCACGGATTGTAGCAGCCTGAGTTCTTACTGCGCCGTCATAGATGATACCAGTTGTACCATCGAAGGAAATTGTGTCACCCTCATGGTAAATCTTGCCACCAAGTGAGAAGCACTTATTTTCCTCATCCATCTGAATCTCTGAACATCCAGATACACAGCAGGTTCCCATACCACGTGCAACAACTGCTGCATGGCTTGTCATACCGCCGCGGGCTGTAAGGATACCCTGAGCAGCCTTCAT
>DCHL01000167.1 GCA_002317595.1 Lachnospiraceae bacterium UBA1753
GTTGAGTATCCGGCGGCACTTGACTGTACTATTTCCGTTGCAGCCTTAAGTCCCGCACCCTACGAAGTTGGAGGAGAAGCAGAATACTATTCATACGAAGATGCGGATTACGATGAGGACTATGTGACTATGGTGCTAAAGCAGTACGATCCTGCTGATGGAGCAGTACTTTCTAAGTACTCAAACACGGGAGACACGGTGGATATCGCTGCACCAGGAAGTGCCATATACTCAACCATGCTTGACGACACCTACTGCTATAAGAATGGAACGTCGATGGCTTCTCCTGTGGTTGCGGGAGCGGTCGCACTAATACTTCAGTCGAGGCCTAAGCTTCTTGCATCCCACAGCGCTTCAAGAACTGAGGTTGTGAGGAACATTCTGAAGAAAACAGCTAAGCATGATACATATGAAGATACAGAGGATGACAGATACACGGATTTCTGGTTCGGAACCGTTCTTTGGAACCGTGGCCATATGGATTTGGGGCTTGATATCGCTGCAGCTGTTGCGGCTGGTATGGCGGCAGATGAGCTTGAGGCACCATCTGTGGAGGAGTATACACAGTCCTATGATTCTAAGAATCTCCTCTCGGGTGAGGGCAGGGCGATTTACCTGAATAATCCCAACAGCGTTGGCGAGATATATTACACGACAGATGGCACAAAGCCGGACCCTGAGAGCGCACAGCTTTACGACGGCGAGAAGGGCATACCGCTTAATTTTTCCGGCAGACTGACCCTAAAGGCTGTCGCAGCATACCGCGATGTGGTGAGCCCTGTGATGGAATATACGGAGGATTTCAAGGCCGTTCCCACAAGCATTTCCGTGAATGACATCTCAGTGATGAAGGGAAAGAAGGCAGTACTCAAGATGGATGTTTCGCCCGAATACGCCACCCTTCCTGACATAACCTGGAACAGCGGCAGCAGCTTCAGTGTGAAGAAGAGCCGTGGGACGTACTATTTGAAGGCGATAGCTGACAGCACAGGTGAGACAGTCACGGGAAGCGCCAAGGCACCCAACGGCACGGTCATCCCAGTGAGCGTGAACGCACGGACCATAACTGATAAGACAACTAAGCTTGAGGTGGCAAAAAATATCACTTTGGCAGTTGCATCGCACATGGGTGAAGTGACTGAGGAGAAGCTTGAAGAAAAGAATGTGAAAATCAGAACCGTCAACCTTGCCGAATGCATCGTCAGCGAAGGCGGGGCGGATGACTTTGTGTTCAGGAGCTCCAATCCGAAGGTGGCTGAGGTTGACATGAACGGAGTGGTGAGTGCGAAGAAATCAGGCAGAGCGGTAATTACCGTGACCGCTAACGACGGAAGCGGCAGAAAGGCAAAGTGCAGGGTTAACGTCATCACGCCGGTTGTCTCTATTAATAGAATAATTACTTCGACGGGGTTTGACTCTGTCGGTATGGACGGTGGCGCAGCGGTTCCGATTGCAAGAGGCGGCAGGATTAAGCTGACAGCCTCACTCAATGATTATGATTCTCTTGGGAAAAAATATGACAGGCCAACAAACTCGAAAATCGACTGGTCAATCGAGGGAGAATCCTACGGTGCACAGATATCATCAAAGGGCGTGCTGAAGATGTCCTGGGATGATGAAGTCGCGCAGGCGGCGGAAGAAGGCCGCAGTATAAAGGTTGTTGCGAAGGCTGCTGATGGGTATGGAGCAGAAGAAACAATCCTGTTTAAGATATATGACAGGCATGATTCGTTTGATTTTAACCCGGGGATAAAGCGCTCCTTTGCGATGAATCTGGGAGCATACTATTCCAACGAGCTTGGATACGGAATAGAGATTCTGGACGGTGAGTACAGATATGACAGCTATATTACTACCTTGAGTCGGGATGATGTGCTTCTGTTCTATACCGATGAATATGGGGACGAATGTATTCAGCCACTGAAGAAGGGGAGAGTAAAGGTTACTTATACTGTCCCTGATGGCTCTGGAATGAGACTGACACAGACAATCCGGGTAAAATAGGGTATAATAAAAGACAATATTTTTGGCGCAGAAAATCAATTTAGCAATCAGTAAAGGGAGAGAAAGAATGAAGTACAGAAAGATAATGGCGCTTGTGCTTGCGGCAGTGATGACTCTCGCAGGTACGGTTCAGACAGTGGCAGATGAGATTTCCTTTGAAGAGAGCGAAGTCGAAGAATTTAATGGGACAGTATCTGATAATGGAATAAGCAGGCTGGGTCTTCACGGGATGACTCTTGATGCAGCCATGATTCAGGACAAGAAGGACCTTGGCAAGATGGCCGAGAATCTTCAAAATCTTGAAGAGGGCAAGGACTATTCCGGCGAATCACTGTATTTTGTCTGTGAGGATGAGGCCAGTGCAGAAGAGATAGCAGACTGCTATGGTGCAGATCTTGAGGATTATGACTACGGAGTAGGTATCATTGACATCGAGGATATGTCTGATGAAGTTCAGGATATGTCCGTGACAGAGCTTGTTGCGCTCGCGGCTGATATGAACAACTCGCTTCCGGCGCTTTACCCAGACCTCATGAATTATACAGACGATTACGGCAGCTGGGGCGAGAGATATGAAGCAGACCTTACTTCGGAGGCAGAAGCATCAGCTGGCGGTGCGCCTGTAAATGACCCAATGTATCCAGTTCAGTGGTCACATACATTCCTTAAGGACGCAGATGCCTGGAATAAGGGAATCACTGGCAGGGGAGTAAAAATTGCAATTCTAGATACTGGTGTCAGAGGGGATCATGAAGACCTTAAGGATAATATCGTTGGCGGGTATAATGCGGTAAAGGGAATTGAAGGAGACTACGATGACAGTGTGCTGATTTCAACATATGGTAATATCGGAGGCCATGGCACACACGTTGCCGGAATTGCTGCAGCCAAGGCGAATAACGGAGTAGGTGGAGCCGGGGTTGCGCCGGATGCAGACCTGTTGGCAGTCAGAGTTTTTTCCCTGTTCCGAAATTCTGATGGTTATGGTCTCTCTGCGTATGATTCGCATATCGTCAGGGGTATAAATTATGCCATCGCAAAGAAGGCTGATGTAATCAATATGAGTCTTGGTAAGCTTGAATACAGCGCGCCTATGGAAAAGGGAGTGAACAAAGCTGTGAAGAACGGAATCGTAGTTGTGTGTTCTGCAGGAAACAGTTACGATGATAAATTGAATTTCCCGGCAGCGTATGATTCAGTCATTTCTGTTGCTGCCCTTTCCCCTGCCCCCTTTTTAGATACAGGTAATGCGGCAGAAGAAATACCGTTTTATGAAACTGCTGATGAGATAGCAAATGCAGAGACGATTCTTAAGAGTTATAAGGCAGACAATGGGGCAGTACTTGCGTGCTATTCTACAACAGGTGATACGGTAGATATCTGTGCACCTGGTTCTGGATATTATTCGTCCTACTATCAGGGCACGGACAGCTATACCTATATGAGAGGAACCTCCATGGCGTCTCCTGCAGCGGCAGGTGCGGCGGCACTTATTCTACAGGCAACACCTGGACTTCTTGAGAACAGGAGTGCAAAGAGGTGTGAGATTGTCAGGGATATAATGCAGAAGAGTGCGTACCAGGATAGTTACTCATCACCCTGGGAGACCGTAGTATCCGGCACTGGTGGAATGGTTGTTCCGGCAAGAAATCATGGAACGGCATACGGTGGACTTAATGTTTCGGAGGCCATCAGCTATTCAGAGGATGTCATTGCGGATCTGAAGGCACCATCTGTTGATGTGGCGTCCCTTGAGTCATATGATTCAAAGAATCTTCTCTCTGGAACAGGTAAGACGCTTAAACTCATTAATCCCAACAGTGAGGGAACAATATATTACACGACAGACGGAACAAAGCCGGATCCAAATACTGCTGAAAAATATAATGATGCCACTGGAATCAGGCTTGACTTTAAGGGGAAGCTTAAGCTTAAGGCAATTGTTGTTAATAAGGATATTGTAAGCCCCGTGATGTCATACACAAAGTCCTTCAAGGCTAAGGCCGACAGCATTTCTTTTGCAGCCATCACACTTAAGGCAGGCGGAAAGGCGAGCCTTAAGGTAACACTTACGCCGTCATACGCAGAGTGGCCGGCTGTTACATGGGGTAATCTCTCTGGATACAGAATTTCTGGGAAGAATGGGAAGTATACAATCAAAGCTCCGGCTAATGCAGAACATGCAGTGATTACCGGAACAGTGGCTTATGCAGATGGAACTACTTCCCCTGTGGAATTACCAGTGTACATTACAGCCGACCCGATACAGAAGGTATCGTTCATTGAAGGTACTCCAAATGAGCTGTTCTCGGCTGGAAGTGATAGCAATGTTAATTACTTATCATTTGTATCTGTAGAGCAGCCAACAGCAGCGCGCGAGCTACTGTTCACAAGCTCTAACAGTGATGTGCTCTACATCACGCCAGCAGGACAGGCAGTTGCAAAGAAGGCCGGAAAGGCGACAATCAAGGTTGTGGCAAATGACGGAAGCAGGAAGAGCGCCAAGATCAAGGTGACGGTCAAGAACCCCGTCTATAAAATCAATAAGATTTATACCGATACGGGCTTTGACACTTCAAACACAGGCGGCCCCACGGCAGCACTGGAGAGTGTACCTATTGCCAAGGGTGGAACTATAAAGCTTGGCACAGTGCTCAATGACTATGACACTTTGGGTAAAAAATATAAGAAGCCATCAAACGGAAAGATTGAGTGGGTTCTCGGCGGGTTCACAAGTGGTGCGACGATAGATGATAAGGGAGTGCTGAGACTTCCAATGGATGCGGTTGTAGGAAACACCTTCACAGTTACAGCAAGGTCTACCGATGGATACGGAGATGTCAGCCAGACACTGTCCTTCTCAATCTATGAAAGAGCTCAGGGGATTACTGTAGATCCGAGCAGATTCAGCGGAAGCACCGGTCAGAATGGGATGTTTGGGCTTTCTGTAAATGGAAATGGATATTATTATGATGACATTAAAGTAAAATACAGTAAGACGGGTATCTGTAAAGTTTATACGTCAGTTTATGAACCCTATGGCGAGGTGACATATGGAATACAGCTTGTCAGAAAGGGATCTGTCAAGGTGACCTACTACATTCCCGACGGTTCAGGAGTTAAGGCGGTTCAGTATATAACTGTCAATTAGAAAAGGAATATTAATGATTAACTCTAGGCTTAAAAAAGTATTAGCGGTGGTCCTTGTCTGGACCATCGCCCTTGATTCACCTGCAGTGGTTCTTGCACAGGGAAGCACTGTGGGTGAATTGCGTTCTAATGTGGAGACGCGGAATCTTAATCCATTATCCCGCTACGAACTGTATAAGGAAAAAAATGAACTTGCAAAAGGGATATCCGAATTCTCAAAGCTGACTCCGGGAGAGGATTATATTGAGAACTGCTTTGCAGTTGAGGCGGACACAAGAGAAGAGGCGGAGCGGATTGCAGAGTGCTACGGTGGTGACATTACCGTTTATGACAATGGCATAGGAACCATGACTGTCTCCTCTAATTTTTCCACATGGGACATTCTGGAAATAGCGGCAGATACAGATAATCAGATGCCTGTGGTGTATCCAGAATATATATATACACTGGATGAAGGAATACAGGAAGGTGATGGTGCACAGTTTGACAGTGAACATGCGGCGGTTGCTTCGTGTGATGGTGCACAGGTGCAGGCGCTTCCAACAAATGCTCCGAATGATTACGAGGGACAGGATTCAAGCAGGTACTGGCAACATACCTTTACAGAGTCCTTCAATGCCTGGGGGGTCACCAGGGGTTCGGGAGTCAGGGTTGCTGTGATTGACACGGGAATCGATGTGGATCACGAGGACCTTCAGGGCGAAAATATCAGGCTTGACCTGGGATACAATGCAGTGTCAGCGCGCTACGTAAGTATTTCGGGAAATCAGGTCGTTGATGATGCCAATGGTCACGGAACCCATGTTGCTGGAATAATTGGAGCTGAGGCTGGCAATGGGATTGGAATAGCGGGAATTGCTCCTGATGCAGAGCTTGTGCCAATAAGGGTGTTTTCTGATGAGGAGGGAAGCGGCTCTACTTCGACCCTGCTTAGAGCCCTGAACTATGCGGTCAGCCTGAAGGTTGATGTGGTGAACATGAGCCTTGGAGGCCCTGAAAATGATGTTGCCTACAAAAGAGCCTTTAAGGAGGCAAGAAAGACGGGAATGACTGTGGTGTGTTCTGCAGGAAACTCAGGACAGGACAATCCGAATTATCCCGGTGCCTGTGAAGGTACTATTTCCGTTGCGGCCCTTCAGGCGATTTCAAGTACAAAGGGCAAAGAGGCGCTGCTGGCCTACTACTCAAATTTTGGCAGTACCGTTGACATTGCTGCGCCGGGGTCAAGTATATATTCGACATATACTGATGGCAGTTCAAATACGTCGCTTTATCGCTCTCTGAATGGGACCTCGATGGCGGCCCCGGTTGTGACGGGTATTGTTGCATTGACTAAGTCCGCCAACAGGAACCTGCTGGCTAATAACAGTAAGGCCGTAGACAGAACGCAGAAAATTATTTTTTCCACAGCAAGGGACGAATCCTATTACTGCAATGCCTGGATCGAAGGAAAGGGAAGCAGTGAATCTCCCTGGGTATGGCGAGGCGTGAATGCAGCAAATGCAGTCAGTAAGGCTGCCAAGAAAGTTGCTGGACTTAAACTGGCTGTAGCAGAAATCAATGATGATGGTGAACTTGTTCTAGGGGCTGAGAATTCTGGTGCCTGCATCATGTACTCCATCGGTTCTAAGAAAAATATGACGAAATATACTGGGCCCATTTCAGTGGAGGATATCCTGGCAGAAAAGGGTAAGTTTACCGTATACACAAGGGCGGTCCTTGGGAAGAAAAAGGGTAAGATACAAAAACGTGTGTTTACAGCCCAGGAGGAAGCGACATCGGTAATCATTAACGAAGGGGAAGAGGTGGAAGTTGCCCCAGGAAAGCATGTCAGGCTGACCATGGCTACTGAACCCTATAATGCAGCATTGCCCAAACTTACCTGGGAGAGTACGGACCCTTCCTTCTATATTAAAGGAAGCTATCTGTACTGCAGGAAGAATACCTCAAAGGGAGTTACCGCCACACTTACCGCGTATGCGGGTGATAGAAAGGTTGGCGAGGTTCATGTGCGGGCCCTTAAGAGTGAGACACTATATGTGAGCCCCGCCCTGCTTGATAATAATACCGCTGTAATGACAGCGGCTGAAAGAATTGAAAAATACGCGAGCCCCTGTGATTATGAGGTTGAGACAATTTCGGTAAATGGAATATCGGGAAGGATTGACCTGCGAAAATATATCGTGTGTGATGGGAGTGATGTAAGAATACGAAGCTCGCGTCCGGCTGTGGTAACAGTTGAGAACAATAGGTATCTGGTAGCAAACAAGGCAGGCAAGGCGAGGATCACAGTTGCCGCCGCGGATGGAAGCGGAAGGAAAAGCAGCTTTCTAGTCAAGGTGGTAATGCCTGTGTATAAGATCAGTGCCATCAAGACATCCACAGGATTTGTTGCCTGTGATATTTTTAATGGAAACAGGTCGAAAAACGATGTCATCAACACAAGCTACAAATGCGAGACCCGGCAGGCAGCAGGCGGCACCCCTACCTACACGGTGGAGACAATCCCAATCGCAGTAGGAGGTGAGATAAGGCTGAAGGCCTACCTGAATGATGACTGCACCTGGAAGAAAAAGAATGGGAAAGGAAGTAAAAAACCGACGGACGGCACCCTCGAGTGGACATCCTCGGATCCGGACCTGCTTACTGTTACTGATGATGGAAAAAATATCATAGTGACAACTGCTTCTGCGAACGGTATTCAGGAACGGATTTCTGGCGGTGAGAATATATATGGAAAGAAAACTGTATCTGTCACAGCAAGGGCGAAGGATGGTTTTGGCGCTGAAAGAACCATTGATTTCATGATTTATGCAGATCCTGGAATATTCGACTTTACGATAGATGCTGCCCAGAAGCAGGAAATGCTTCCGGAAGTCGGGTCGATTGTTGCTGAAGAGAAGTTCGTGAAGGAATACCTCACATGCTCTGGAGTGGCAGACGGAGTATATCGCAACTTCAGGGTGGGTTTTGACCATGACAGACTGATGCGCGTTCCGATTGTTACCGTAAGCCAGGGGGGCAAGGAGCGAATAAAGAGCTTTGGCAAGGCGGGAAACAGAATGTTTTATTACAGGCAGGCGCCAGGCGCTGCCACCCTGACCTACATTACCCTGGATGGAACAGGCAATACCTTCGGATTCACCTTTGGAAGTGATTGAATTTTCACCTTAGTAAGTGATTGAATTTTGTGCTTGACATGAAAGCACTTACTGTGGTATCTTTCCATATAGTCGCGTGAGAGCGTGACGGCCGAAGACAGCAGGTACCCGAGAGGGTGTAAGATGAAAATGATAAGCGCCTGCCGAGGAAATGGAAGATATACATTTGGTTGTTTACTATTCCCTTCTGTCTTTGCGGCAGGAGGGATTTTTTTCCACATAATTGATGTGGGCATTATCCGATGACTTCCTGTTTCGGTCAATTCTAATAAGGAGGTAAAAGGAAGATGGCAAAGGTCGAGATTAAAGCGCCTATCGTTGAAGAGATTTCTCAGGTTATCTCAAACGCTCAGACTGGTGTACTTGTTGACTACCGTGGACTTACTGTTGAGCAGGATACTCAGCTCCGTAAGCAGCTGCGTGAGGCAGGTGTTGTTTACAAGGTTTACAAGAACACAATGATGAGACGTGCTTTCGAGGGAACTGATTTCAGCAAGCTCGATGAGAACGGACTTCTTGAGGGCCCTTCAGCACTGGCAATTTCAGACACAGACGCAACAGCACCCGCACGTATTCTTGCAAAGTTCGCTAAGACAGCTAACAAGCTTGAGATTAAGGGTGGTATCGTAGAGGGTAACTACTACGATGCAGCAGGTATGGCTGCGATCGCTCAGGTTCCTTCGAGAGACGAGCTTCTCTCAAAGCTGCTTGGTTCTATCCAGTCACCTATCGCAAACTTCGCTCGCGTCATGAACCAGCTGGCAGAAAAAGGTGGCGCCGGTGCGGTAGAAGCACCCGCAGCTGCAGAAGAGCCTGCTGACGCAGCACCCGCTGAGGCTCCTGCCGAGGCACCCGCTGAAGCACCCGCTGAGGCACCTGCAGAGACACCTGCTGAGTAAGCAGAACTGCAGAACTGTCCCTGGGACAGAAAATATGACAAATTCTTATTATTTAATTCGCGGGATATGAATCCCTCGGGAAGGAGATTAAAATGGCAAAGTTATCTACAGCAGAAATTATTGATGCAATCAAGGAACTTACCGTACTTGAGCTTAACGATCTCGTTAAGGCTTGCGAGGAGGAGTTCGGTGTATCTGCAGCAGCAGGTGTTGTTGTTGCAGCAGCAGGTGCTGGTGAGGCAGCAGCAGCTGAGGAGAAGGACGAGTTTGATGTTGAGCTTACAGAGGTAGGCCCTAACAAGGTTAAGGTTATCAAGGTTGTTCGTGAGGTTACTGGTCTTGGACTTAAGGAAGCAAAGGACGTTGTTGACGGAGCTCCCAAGGTTATCAAGGAAGGTGCTTCTAAGGCTGAGGCTGAGGATATCAAGGCTAAGATCGAGGCAGAAGGCGCTAAGATCACACTTAAGTAATTACTGCTTAATTAGCTTAGACAATTATTCAAAAACAACTACGCCGGGTTCTCTAAGGAGGGCCCGGTTATGTTTTTTCAAAACGACTAAAAAGCGATTTGCAAAAAAATTAAAAAAGTGTTTGACTTTACTTGACGGCCTGTGTTACGATGTACGATGCGTTATTGTGGTGACATAGGCTATAATTATGCCCAAAATTACCACAGATGGTTAGCATATATAGAAAGAACGGGGTAAATACCAATGGAAAAGAACAGAATACGTCCTGTGACCAAAGGTAAGAGTATGCGAATGAGCTTCTCCAGACAGAGTGAAGTACTGGAAATGCCCAACCTCATTGAGGTGCAGAAAGATTCTTACGATTGGTTCCTGAAGGAGGGTCTGAAAGAGGTCTTCGCAGACATCTCTCCGATTGCAGACTACAGTGGCCACCTGAGTCTGGATTTTGTTGACTTCGAGCTTTGCAGAGAAGATGCAAAGTACACAATCGAAGAATGTAAGGAAAGAGATGCTACATATGCGGCACCCCTTAAGGTGAAAGTCCGTCTGTATAATAAGGAAACAGAAGAAATCAGTGAGGATGAAATCTTCATTGGTGACCTTCCTCTTATGACAGAGGTAGGAACTTTTGTTATCAACGGAGCTGAGAGAGTTATCGTCAGCCAGCTTGTGCGTTCTCCTGGAATTTACTATGGAATCGCTCATGACAAGGTTGGTAAGGAGCTTTACAGCTGTACAGTAATTCCTAACCGTGGTGCATGGCTTGAGTATGAGACTGACTCAAACGATGTGTTCTATGTTCACGTGGACCGTACAAGAAAGGTGCCGATCACTGTTCTGATCCGTGCTCTTGGATATGGTTCAAATGATGAGATTCGTGAACTCTTTGGTGACGAGCCCAAGATTGAGGCTTCATTTACCAAGGATACATCTGACAGTTATGAGACAGGTCTGCTTGAACTCTACAAGAAGATCCGTCCTGGTGAGCCCCTTGCGGTAGAGAGCGCAGAGAGCCTTATTATGGGTATGCTCTTCGACTCAAGAAGATATGACCTGGCAAAGGTTGGCCGTTATAAGTTCAATAAGAAGCTTATGCTCCGCAACCGTATCAATAAGCAGATTCTTGCTGAGACAGTTGTTGATCCTGTTACAGGTGAGATCATCGCTGATGCCGGAACAAAGGTTACAAGAGAACTCGCTGATAAGATTCAGAATGCAGCAGTTCCCTACGTGTATATTCAGGCTGAAGAGCGCAATGTCAAGGTGCTCTCTAACATGATGGTTGACCTCAGGGAGTTTGTAGACTGCAACCCCGAAGAGCTTGGTATTACTGAGCTTGTTTACTACCCTGTGCTCAAGGACATCATTGCTGAGTTCGAGACTGACCCCGAAGGTCTTGCTGAGGCAATCAGCCGCAATGTAAATGAGCTTATTCCTAAGCACATTACTAAGGAAGATATCATTGCTTCAATCAACTACAATATGCATCTTGAGTATCATATTGGAAACAGTGATGACATTGATCACCTTGGAAACCGTCGTATCAGAGCGGTTGGTGAGCTCTTACAGAACCAGTACAGAACAGGACTTCTCCGTCTTGAGAGAGTTGTTCGTGAGCGTATGACAACTCAGGATCAGGACAGCATTTCGCCGAAGTCACTGATTAATATCAAGCCTGTCACAGCTGCTGTTAAGGAGTTCTTCGGATCTTCACAGCTGTCACAGTTCATGGATCAGAACAACCCCCTTGGTGAGCTGACCCATAAGCGTCGTCTCTCAGCTCTGGGACCTGGCGGTCTTTCGCGTGACCGTGCCGGATTCGAGGTTCG
>DCHL01000174.1:0-10797 GCA_002317595.1 Lachnospiraceae bacterium UBA1753
TGAGAGAAGATATGAGGGTGTAAAACCCTAAGAAACTAAGGATATTCCACCCGGAATCAAGGATAGGAGTTTCTGGGAGAAGACATGAGGGTGTAAAACCCTAAGAAACTAAGGATATTCCACCCAAGTGCAGGAAGCAAGTGCAGGAAGCAAGTGCAGGAAGCAGGCGCAGGAAGCAAGCGCAAAGCATAATAGGGTGTAAAAAAGCATAATCACACGAAAAACACACAAAGGAGAATATAAAATGGATACAGTTATTGATATTTTAAGAGGACTTCATCCCGAGGTAGACTACGAGACAGAGACAGGTCTTATCGACAAGAGAATCCTGGATTCTTTTGACATCGTTACACTTGTTGGCGATCTCATGGACGAGTTTGATATTGAGATTGGTGCTGAGCATATGATTCCTGAGAATTTCAATTCAGCAAGTGCAATCTACGAGCTTGTGAAGAGACTCGAGGACTAGAAGATAGAAGTGCGGTCCTGAATCAACTTGAACTGAGCTAGACTAAACTGAGCTAGACTAAATCATAGAGGCCGCGCACTTTGAGGGGATATGAGTTATACTTCCATAGCCTTCGCTGGATTTGTGCTGTTGACATTGTTTGCATATTACATTGTGCCAAAGCGCTTCGGGTACATGGTGCTGCTGGTATTCAGCTATGCATTCTATGTGATTACCTGCAACAAGTATGTGGTTTACATAATTTTGAGTACGATTTCCACATACTTTGCTGCACTGAAGATAAGTGACATCGCAGACGAGCAGAAGGAATACTTAAAGCTGAATAAAGAGACCCTCACAAGGGAAGATAAGAAAGCCTACAAAGCTTCCATGAAGAGTAAGCAGAGAGTGATTCTCGTCGCCTGCCTTCTACTGAACTTTGGTATCTTAGGCTTTCTTAAGTATGCCAATTTCTGTATTGCCAACGTGAACCTGCTCAAGCTGACACTGTTTAAGTCTACGAACTTCTTCAGTCTCTATAATCTTGTACTTCCACTTGGTATTTCCTTCTACACCTTCCAGTCCATGGGATATGTCATCGACATGTACTACGGCAATTACAAGGCGGAGAGGAATTTTGCGAAGGTTGCGCTATATGTGAGCTTCTTCCCGCAGATTGTCCAGGGACCCATCAGCCGTTTTTCGGACCTTTCGAAGACTCTGTTTGACGGACATGATTTCTCGGAGAAAAATATTGCCTACGGTCTTTATCAGATTATGTGGGGAGTTTTCAAGAAGGTGGTCATTGCCGACAGACTGGCGAGCTATGTGAGCGGGGCGGTAAATGCCTATGAGTCTACTCGGGGAACCTATCTGCTGCTCGCAATATTCTTCTATTCAATGCAGATTTACGGAGACTTCTCTGGAGGAATTGATATCACCATCGGTGTTGCAAGGCTGTTCGGTGTGGAGCTTACTGCCAACTTCGAGCGTCCCTTCTTCTCTAAGTCCGTTGCGGAGTACTGGAGAAGATGGCACATTACCCTGGGTACATGGTTTAAGGACTATATTTTTTACCCGCTTACAGTGTCGAAGACAATTATGAATCTCGGCAAGTGGGTGAGAAAGCATGTGAACGAGGCAATTGGAAAGAGGGTTCCGATTTACCTTGCTATGTTCATGGTGTGGTTCACGACCGGTCTCTGGCACGGGGCCGAGTGGCGGTACATCATCTGGGGACTGCTCAATTTCGTCATCCTGACTATATCGACAGAGGCTGAGCCTTTGTATGAAAAAATAAATGAGAAGCTTGGCTGGAACGGGACTGTCCTTCAGAAGTGTTTCCAGATATTCAGGACCTTCTGGATCATGAGCTTCCTGCGCGTGTTTGACCTTTCATCAAACGGTGTGCGACAGGCACTTGTCATAATCAAGCGCTCGCTGACAGACTGGTGCATCCCGCAGCTTTCTGTTATCGAGGAGCTGGGGATGGATGTCTATGAACTGAGAGTTGCGGTCTGTGCGATTCTATTCCTGTTTTGCTTCAGCATGGCACAGAGGAAGGGCTCGATCAGGGACCGTCTCATGGCGATGAAGCTGCCTGTCAGATGGGCACTTACCACTGTGTTTGCAATTGTGATAGTAGTGTTTGGTTCCTATGGAATCGGATATGACAGCCGCGCGTTCATTTATCTGCAGTTCTAAATGGAAGAAAGTATATGCGTCAAAGGATTATTAAAAATATAATACTGATTATTCTAGTGGCGGTTATTGCATTGCTTCTCGACCATATTTTTGCCCCGAAGTATCTTGATGAGAATCAGGATGGGCGGATAACGCGGGAGTTTTACAATGAGAAGACGCAGCTGGATGTGATTGGCCTTGGTTCATCGACTATGTACAATGCCATGACGCCTGTGTATCTGTGGGGTGAGTATGGTTTTACGGGCTATGTGAGGTCCAATGCGTCGCAGACCATGTGGCAGAGCTATTATCTGCTGGTAGATGCGCTCAGGACGGGACACAAGCCTTCGCTGGTGGCTCTTGATGTGAGTTTTATGAAGTACGGAGAAGAGTTTGTGGAGGAGCCTTCGAACCGCAAGTCCATCGAGAGTATGAGAGACCCGCTCGCGAAGTGGCAGGCAGTGCAGGCATCAAAGTATGAGGAAGAGCAGCCGCTCAGTTATTTTTTCCCAGTGCTGAGGTATCACAGCAGATGGAAGGAACTGACCGGAGATGATGTGAAGTACGCCTTTGAACAGCCGGACGTGACTTACAATGGATTCCTGATGGAGTTCAAGATTCCAGAGGAGCAGACCATATTCCCGAGAGAGTCGTCGGAGGATGCGGCATTCCCAGAGAAGTCGAAGGATTATTTAGACCGCATTATTAAGCTCTGCAGGGAAAAAAATATTGACCTGCTGCTTATGAAGACGCCAACATACCAGAACAGCTGGTATTATGAGTACGACGAACTCATGGAAGGCATTGCAGAAGAAAACGGGTTGACGTATATTAATTTTGACAGCCTTGCTGAGGCGATGGGAATTGATGTGCGCACGGATTACATCGATGATGGCGAGCATTTCAATGTCGTGGGTGCCGAGAAATTCTGCAAGGTTTTTGGACAGTATATTAAGGATAATTACGACCTGCCTGACCATAGGACTGATGGGGAAATCAGTTCGGTATGGAATGGCAAGCTGGATGCCTACAATGCGGCCAAGGCCGATGGGATGGGCGAATATAAAGAAGCCATAGAAAATATGGATTGAGGTGAAAGATTTGAACGAGAAGAGAAATGCAGCTCTAAAGAGAAGGATATCGCTTCACAGAGCTGATGAACTTAAAGCGGCTGCGTCTGGATTTCAGGAGTTTAAGAAGACATATCCGCTGGCAACAGATTCAGAAATTGAGGAGAAGGTTGCGGCCAGGAAGGCTCAGATCATGGAGTACTTCGGTGCTACTGAGGAGGAGTGGAATGACTGGCACTGGCAGACAGGAAAGAGAATCTGTGATGTCAAGGTTCTTGACCATTTTCTTCATCTCTCTGATGAGGAGAAGAAGGTAATCAATGAGATTTCAGGCACCTACAGATGGGCCTGTACACCATATTATCTGTCACTTATGGATTTCGAGGACAGGATGTATCCCATCAACAGGATGGCAATCCCTGCAGCAGAGGAACTCGATGCAAGGGGAGAGGAAGATCCTATGGATGAGGAGCACACCAATCCTGCACCCTGTATTACCAGGAGATATCCCAACAGACTCATTATCAATGTAACATCTGCGTGCGCCATGTTCTGCAGGCATTGCCAGAGAAGAAGGCTGATTGGTGAGTGCGATGAGACCAGGTCCAGGGAAGAACTCCAGGCAGCATTTGATTATATCAGGGAGAATCCGGAGATCAGGGATGTGCTTGTCACAGGAGGCGACCCGCTTCTCGTGAGGGATTCGCTCCTTGAGTTCATCCTGAGCAGCCTTCGCGAGATTCCACATGTTGAGATTCTGAGAGTTGGAACGAGGGTTCCTGTCACGATGCCTCAGCGAATCACGCCCAAACTGGTTGGTATGCTGAAAAAATATCACCCTCTCTTTGTGAACATCCAGTTCAATCATCCCAGGGAGCTTACCAGGGAGTCGATTGAGGCCTGCAACAGACTTGCGGATGCTGGAATTCCCCTTGGAAATCAGATGGTATTCCTGCGTGGAATCAATGATGACAAGTATATTGTGGAGATGCTTAACGAGGGACTTCTCCGTGCGAGAGTGCGCCCTTATTATATTTTTCACCCGAAGCAGGTTATCGGAACCGAGCATTTTGGAATCACTGTTGAGGAAGGGCTCAAGGTGATGGAGCACCTGAGAGGACATACTTCAGGACTTGCCATTCCTACGTATATTCTCAATGCTCCTGGCGGACTTGGTAAGATTCCGCTTCTGCCCGAGTATATCCTTGAGAGCGATGAGCGCCATGTAAGGCTTCGCACCTGGGAAGGAAAAGAAGTTAATATCGTTTACTGATGTGATTATTCATAATATTTTATCGTGCCTATGAACGCTGTATTTTTCGACGAACACGACAATAGAATCAATGGGAAGCTGGCTAAGGTACTCAGATGGCTGGTACTTGTGCCTGTTTCTGTCACGATATTCAACATGACAGGACTGTTTGAACTGGAACTTTTCCAGCTTCTTGTTGTCTCCTTTTTTGCGTTGATTGCAGCCGTTCTGCCGACAGTTCTTTGCGGACTTAAAGTCAGACCGTCAGCGATTAAGTACACAATTGTGATTGTTATTTCGCTTGCGGTTGCGTCTGTTTCTGTATATCCCACCGTTGGAATCTATATCACGCTCATTCTTGGAGCCGTTATCAGCCTGTGCTATTCCGATTACAGGCTTACTTTGTTTGCCTGTGTCCTGAATTATGTGCTTATGATTTCTGGCCAGTATTTCCGAATGATGGAGCGCTTTCTTCCGACCATCGGCAGGGAGAAGGCCCTGTATGAGTGGGCTGGGTACTCGGTTGGATATACCCTGGAGTTCCTTGTTGTGTGCCCCGTGTTTATCTGGATTGCACATATCACGAGAGGGCTGCTTGAATCAAAATTGCAGAGCCTTTCTGCAATTAAGGAAGAGCAGATGCGTCAGGACATGATCATGGGAAGCACCAAGGATGTCATGTACGAGTATGACATGAAGAGTGATGTGCTCAGGTATTTTGGAGCTGTGACTGAGGAGGATTTTGCGGCGGGCAAGACCTATAAGGATGAGACAAAGCTTGAGAATTTCCACTCTTTGATTCAGAGCAGTGAACTCTTTCATAAGGATGATACAGGGCTGTTCCTTCAGTTTATTGAGGAGGGCTGTACCACACCGTTTTTGCTGAGAATGATTAACGATGACGGATATACATGGCTCGATGTTGATGGTCATATGATATATGATGACAACCGTCCGAGCAAATGTATTGGAAGGATTCGGGATGTGACCGAGATGAAGATGGATGAACAGGAGTACCTGATGAATTCATCGAAGGACAATCTCACTGGATTTTATAACCGAAGGACGGGGCTTCGAATCCTACGCCAGCAGCTCACTGAGATTGGGCGACGTGACAGCCAGATTTTCCTCTATGTCAGAGTGTATGGTATTGATGAACTGGCCGAAAAAAAGGGTAGGGTTTTTGCTGATGCTATCCTTCTTCGAGTTGCCGAAATTCTTAACAGGGAAATTTCTGATATGGACCTGCCAATCAGATTTTCTGAAAAGGAATTCATACTCTATCTGTCCAACAGGACTGCAGTCATGATGGAGAAATTGATGGAGAGTCTTGGCGATGAACTGTCCAAGCTGTATACGGGTGAGGATGCGAAGGATGTTGTTTCGTTTAAGTACGAGACATACGCAACGCTCAAGGAGGTCGAGCAGGCACTTCTCGAAGCAGAAATGAGTAAGACTCTCGATGAATATGAAGTTGAAGATTACAGATATGACCTTGTCAGCTTTGCTTTCAATCTTCTTGAGAGGACGGATGACTTTGAGAGTGCAATTCGTCTGTTGATGGACAGAATCGGTGGAATATATATGCTCGATTATGTGCGTATTCTCCGCGGTACAAGTCAGCCAACAAATTTTGTGTGTATATATGAGTGGATAGGATCCGATGCGGAGAGTGATGGTGTTGCATCGCTTGACGGCGCAATTGTGAACATCCGTGATATTGACAGGGATGATAAGTGTTATCTGTGCGACTGCGGCAAGATTGGTGACCAGAATTCCAATATGGTATTCCACGGATATCTCCTGTCGATGAACCGTCGTGAGCAGATATGCCGTGAACTTGAGGGCGTGTCGCACGTTGTTTCCATTTTCCTGGATAAAAAATATATGGATTCTGCAAGTGCTGCGAGGGCAGAGTTCCTTTCGGCAATGTCGCATGAGATCAGGACGCCTATGAACTCGATAGCCGGATTCGCAGAACTGATTGCAGATGAGAATGATCTTGAGCAGATTGGCATGTATGCAGAGAGCATCAAGAGTTCAGCTCATACTTTGGTTGGCGTTCTCAATGACATCCTCGATATGTCAAAACTCCAGGCTGGAATGATGGAGATAACACCGGTTCATTACTATCTGCATGAGATTGCGGAGGAGGTCAAGACACTTATTGGAATTCAGCTTGAGGACAGCCTGGTAAATCTCGTCCCTAGAATTGACAGCAGAATTCCTGATGGTCTTATTGGAGATGGTGTCAGAATAAGACAGATCCTATTAAATCTTCTCGGCAACGCAGTCAAGTATACGCACCAGGGCGAAGTCGGTGTGGAAATCTACTGGGATTTCAAGGACCCTTCTGAGGGTAATCTCATCGGAATCGTCTGGGATACGGGGCCTGGAATTAAGGAAGAAGATATGGTCCGCATTTTCGAACCCTACGAGCGTACAGAGGATTCGACGAGGGAGACATCCGGAACCGGTCTTGGACTTTCGATTACAAAGCAGCTTATTGAACTCATGAATGGTACGATAAAGCTTGAGAGTACTTATGGAAAGGGAACCAAGATTACGGTTACTATTCCTCAGGGAGTATTTGACAGTGCGCCCTATGACTACGACTCTGATGGAACAGGAAAAATTCAGACGGCCTCCGGAATTCCATTTACGGCGCCCTGGGCCCGCGTGATGATTGTCGACGACAATGAACTCAACATGTCGGTTGCCAACAGCATAATCGGAAAATACAAGGTATCGATTACTGAGGCATACAGTGGAAAGGAAGCGATCGAGCTCCTTCAGAAGGATTCGGACTTTGATGTCATCTTCATGGACTACATGATGCCTGGTATGGATGGAATAGAGACCACGCAGATGATTCGTGGAAGCGGTGACCCGGTTCTTGAGCGGATTCCTATCGTGGCACTCACAGCAAATGTTGCTGACGGAATTGAGGAGAAGCTGTACATGGCAGGAATGAACGGTTACCTGTCAAAGCCTATCAATCTCAAGGAACTTGCGGCTGTAATGGAAAAGTATATACCGGAAATCAAGCGAGAAGGATGATATAGTTTGACGCTGCCGCATTTTTTCAATGCGGCAGTTTTTTGTTTTGAGTGCGATGAAAATATGGACATCATCCTCAATGTTCCAGTGTCTGAATCAGAGTAATTTAAGACACTTCCACATTCGCATTCCTGTCCATATTTCATCGCCACCCCCCAAACACTCCTGCTTGCAAATTTGATAATGCACCGGCATCAGCATAAAGGCAGCCAGATGATTTCCGGATAAAATTGGTCCATTATATTCGGAAAAACCACGAAATACATTGAATTGGAGGGCACTTAAATAGACTCATCGCGAAATGAGCCTTTTCGCATGTTTGATTTCTTTTTATCAAGCAGCACGAATCTGTCGATTTAACCATCCTTTCTGGGGTTGGTGGTGGAATCTGATAAGAAACGGAGACTGTTACACCCTAAGAACTCTCATGAAATGACAACTTGGGTGGAATAATCCAGGAAACCTATCTTCTTACACCTTTGCCAGATAGAGGATGGGTGGAATCTTTGGCGGATTGAGCAGGATTACACCCATTTACAGGACCAGAGCAATCCTGAGTATCTTAAGAAACCAGAAACACGGTGTAATATTTGTTCAAATGGAGCATATTCCACCACATTTCAAAAATCAGTCCAAATCTGTGGGTGGAATATGAGAGAAAATGAAGAATATTACACCAATCACCCAGTGTTAGCAAGCGAGCAACACTAGAAAGCATATAGGATCAAATGCAAGAATTACCATTGGTATTTTTTTAGTAGCATTAACATATTATACCAAAAATCGCTTAAACCTCACGGTCTAAGCGATTTTTCTTTTAGGGGAGTTTTTTTACAGCCCCTTATAGCATATTTTGAAACTTTGAAACACTAGTCTTCGTCGAGCTTGAGGACTGACATGAATGCCTTCTGTGGAATCTCCACATTTCCAATCTGGCGCATTCGTTTCTTTCCTTCCTTCTGTTTCTCAAGAAGCTTCTTCTTTCTTGAGATGTCGCCGCCGTAACACTTGGCAAGGACATCCTTTCTCACTGCCTTTACAGTTTCCCTGGCAATAATTTTTGAACCGATGGCTGCCTGAATGGGAATCTCGAAAAGGTGTCTCGGGATTTCTTCCTTAAGCTTCTCGCACATTTTTCTTCCACGTTCATATGCGCTCTCAGCGTGAACGATGAAGGAGAGGGCATCGACCTCTTCGCGGTTGATGAGGATGTCGAGCTTGACAAGCTCTGACTTCTCGTATCCCTTTAGTTCATAATCAAATGAAGCGTAGCCTCTTGAACGTGATTTCAGGGCATCAAAGAAATCATAGATAATCTCGTTGAGCGGGAGCTCGTAGGAGAGCAGTACTCTTGTCTGCTCCATGTATTCCATTCCCTTGCTGATTCCACGTCTCTCCTGACAGAGCTTCATGATAGGACCGACAAACTCGGTGGTAACCATGATCTGTGCATTTACCATGGGCTCTTCCATATATTCAATCTCGGAAGGGTCGGGAAGGTTTGAAGGGTTTGTGAGTTCTATTACTTCACCACTTGTCTTGTGGACCTTGTAGATAACGCCCGGGGCGGTAGTCACGAGGTCAAGGTTGTATTCTCTCTCAAGTCGCTCCTGGATGATCTCGAGATGGAGAAGTCCGAGGAATCCACATCTGAAACCGAAACCAAGGGCTATTGATGTCTCGGGCTCGTAGAAGAGGGAGGCATCGTTGAGCTGTAATTTTTCAAGCGCGTCACGCAGATCGGGATACTTGGCACCATCTGCGGGGTACAGTCCGCAGTAGACCATGGACTGAACCTTCTTGTATCCGGGAAGAGCTTCGCTACAGGGATTCATGGCGTCTGTGATTGTATCACCAACGCGGGTGTCCTTCACATTCTTGATGCTGGCTGTGAGGTATCCAACCATTCCGGCCGACAGCTCGTCGCAGGGGATAAACTGACCTGCTCCGAAATATCCAACCTCAACCACATCGAAGGTGGCGCCTGTTGCCATCATGTGAACGCGGCTTCCCTTAGTAACTCGTCCGTCCATAACACGGAAGAAAACGATGACACCGCGGTATGAATCATAAAGTGAGTCAAAGATGAGTGCCTTAAGGGGAGCGTCGGAATCTCCGGTAGGTGCTGGCACCTTCTGGACAATCGCTTCGAGGACTTCCTCAATGCCGATGCCATTCTTGGCTGAAATCTGCGGAGCGTCCTGGGCTTCAATTCCAATCACATCCTCAATCTCATCAATTACGCGCTGGGGCTCAGCTGATGGAAGGTCGATCTTGTTGATGACCGGAAAGACATCGAGGTCATGGTCGAGTGCCAGATAGACGTTGGCAAGAGTCTGCGCCTCAATTCCCTGAGCGGCATCTACGACGAGAATCGCTCCGTCGCAGGCAGCAAGTGAACGGCTTACCTCATAATTGAAGTCGACATGGCCGGGGGTGTCGATGAGATTGAAGGTATACTCCTCACCGTCCTGGGCCTTGTAGATTGTCCTGACCGCCTGTGACTTGATTGTGATTCCACGCTCGCGCTCTAGGTCCATATTGTCGAGAACCTGAGCCTGCATCTCTCGCTCAGTCAGAAGACCGGTCTTCTCTATTATTCTGTCAGCAAGTGTGGACTTGCCGTGGTCGATATGTGCAATGATGCAAAAATTTCTGATTTTTTCCTGATTTGTCATGAATTTCCTGCTGTTCTATATTAATGTAGCTTTATTGTTTCTTTCGCAGATATCAGGGTACTGAGACCTGCGAAGTAGAGTATAACATAAAAGAACACGTAATTGCAAAAATATGATTTTTTCTTATTGACATTGCAGTTCCTTTTGTCTAAAATACCCTTATGTGTGTCTGGCAGTAGTCAGGCGCGTTCCGCCGCGCCACATTCCGCTTTCCGTGTCTAAGGGATGATTCACACAGCAACGATACTTTTTATCTGAAAAAGAGGTGAATTACAATGGCAAATATTAAATCAGCAAAGAAGAGAATTCTTGTAACAAAGAACCGTTACGAGAAGAACAAGGCAGTTAAGTCTGGCGTTAAGACAGCAATCAAGAAGGTTTACGCAGCAATCGATGCAGCTGACAAGGCAGCAGCAGATGAGGCACTTAAGAATGCAATCTCTGTTATCTCAAAGGCAGCTTCTAAGGGCGTTCTTCATAAGGATACAGCATCTAGAAAGGTTTCACGCCTTACTCTTGCCGTTAACAAGATCGGTAAGTAATTTTATAGCAATGAATTATCAAAAAGCACGTCGGACCGTCATCCCGACGTGCTTTTTTTGAGTT
>DCHL01000174.1:10887-19071 GCA_002317595.1 Lachnospiraceae bacterium UBA1753
TTTGTATTGGCTCCTGGGAATAATGGCGTTGGCGCCAATAGTGCCAGATTTCCATTTTTATTGGCTGAGATGTTATACTGAGATATAGCCGATATCATCAGTCAAACTGTGGAATGGGGTTGGTATTGGCTAAGGGTAGTTTTGGGTGAGGAGCCAATAAAGAATTTCTATAGTTGTTATAGGGTACGATGGGAAAACTGGCAGAAGCCTATACAAAAGCGAAAAGTTGTGTATCGGCTCAGCCGTAATATCGGGAGAGCGCCATTATAATCAACACAGCGAACAACAAAAGCGACAAACGAACAGCGAACAACAAAGAGCGACAAACGAACAGCGAACAACAAACGAAGGAAGCATCCATGGAAAACTACGGGGTATATATCCACATACCGTTCTGCATAAAGAAATGTCTGTACTGTGACTTCAATTCAGGACCTGGAACTGATGAAGGTAAGGAAAGGTACGTTGAGGCACTGCTCAGGGAGATAGATGCTGATACAGAGCTTCGGGGGAGAAGCGTTGATACTGTATTTATCGGTGGCGGGACACCCTCCTGTATTGATCCAAAGTATATTCGGAAAATATTATGTAAACTAAATACTGAAGTTGCTACTGAGGTGACCATGGAAGTAAATCCAGGTACAGTAACCCAAACAAGTTTACATAACTACAAGGAGATGGGAATCAACCGTCTTTCGATTGGCGTGCAGTCCTTTGATGATAAGGAGCTTAGGCTTCTTGGCAGAATCCACGATGCCACGCAGGCTGAGCAGACCTTCAGGATGGCGCGGGAGGCTGGTTTTGACAATATCAATCTGGACATCATGTATGGTATACCGGGACAGAGCCTTGATTCCTTCAAAAGGACTCTTGAGAAGTCAGTCGCTTTGGGACCTGAGCATATTTCCTGTTACAGCCTGATAATAGAAGAGGGAACACCTTTCTATAGATTGTACGGAGAACTTGATGAGAACCCATGCCTTCTTCCTGATGAGGATGAGCTTCTTTCGATGGACACTTACGCTCATGAGTACCTTCCGAGAATGGGATACGGCAGGTACGAGGTGTCAAACTATGCGCTGCCGGGAATGGAGTGCCAGCATAACAGAGGTTACTGGCATAGAAAACCTTACCGCGGCTTCGGTCTCGGAGCTGCCTCGCTGCTAAGAAAAAATGCCTTTCTTCTAAAAGAAAAGGCCTCCCCACGAGGAGGAGATGCCTTGCTGCTAAGAGGAGCTGCCTCGCTGCTAGAAGGAGCTGAAGCTGTCGGGACTGAAACAGGGATCGCCTCAGAGAAGGCTCGCCTATCAGAACTTCGCTTTACTGGTGAAGAAAAAATTGAAGACTACATTGCTGATTCGTCAAAACCGCTGGGTGAGCGCAGCAATGCCCAGGAGTATAGGGCCCTTACGGAGAATGAGGCGATGGAAGAGTTTATGTTTTTGGGACTCAGAGAGTGTGATGGTGTAGGTGCAGATGATTTCAAAAGGGCGTTTGAAAGAGACATTGAGAGTGTGTTCGGGAGCGTTCTTGATAAGTATATTGCGAATAATCTTATAAAAAAGTCGGAAAAAGGTGAAAAACGTTATTTTTTCACCGAAGAAGGTATGAATGTATCGACGACAATTCTTGCGGACTTTCTGTTGGAATAGTATAATAAAATGGATTATGGGAAGGTGGGTATTCCATGCAAGGATTTGAAGATGCGCTCTATCAGAATGCACTGGACCTTAGTGAGACAGTTGTATTCGAATATGACATTCAAAATGATGTAATGAGTTTTACGGAGAACGTAGGGAAGTATATGCCCTGCGCTTCTGTTATTGCGTCCTACGTGAGTGATATTGCCATAAGGGGCAAGGTTCATCCAGAGGACATTAAAGAAGCTATTTCCTTTTTCAAAAAGGGGAAGGATGATACAAAGCTTCGACTTGCATATCTGAGATTTCTTGATTTTGCGGGAGAGTATCCCACATATCAGTTAAAGGGTAAGCTTATTCTCAACGGTGACGGAAAACCTGTGCTGCTCTATGGTACGATGACTCTCCGCAGCAGTGATTTTGCAGAGTCGGGAATAGCGACTAACCGTGATCCGCTTACGCTTCTTGAGAACAGAGAGACTTCCAAGGCTAAAATCAGCAATTATTTCAAAAATGTATCAGGGGACACTCTGGCTGATATATTGCTTCTGGATATGGACAATTTTGCAACCTACAATGCCATGAAGGGCGAGGTTGCTGGCGATAAGGTGCTGCTTGAAGTGGCTAAGGTGCTTAGGAAGGCACTTCGAGGTGCTGATATTATCGGCCGCTATGGTGCGGACCAGTTTGTTATCTGTATGAAGGGCGTTGAGGACGAGCGCGTCCTTGGTGAAAGAGCCACCTTCATAATTGATTCCATCAGGGAGCTTACTGACGATAGTGGTGAGGGCGCAGCGATTTCTGCCAGCGTCGGTATTGGTGTGGGGAGCAGTGATGAGGCTGACTTTGATGTAATTTTCCAGCGTGCATCGGAGGCGCTCGCATATGCCAAGGCACATGGAAAGAGGAACTTTGCCCTTAAGAATGATGTGCTCCATGATTCTGAGGAGTATAAAAATATCAGGATTACAAGCCGTGAGCTTGAGCTGGTCAAATCAATTCTTGACCCGATTTTGTCGTGGGCATATGCGGTTGACGAAAATCACAATCTGATTTATGTAAACCAGGCGCTGAGTTCAAGGCTTCACCTTGAAGAGAATGAGGGTGTCTGCTACGCAAAAATAAAAGGATACTCAAGTCCTTGCCCGGATTGTCCGATGTTTAGTATGAGCAGTAAGTCGGCCAACTGTGACTGTGCTGTGTATTCTCCGTCGATGAGAATGATGCTTGATGTCAGGTCAACGAGGATTACCCTTAGGAATAAGACTAAGATTTATATCATCGCCAATGTGAACAGCGACATTGAGAAGCAGATGCAGGTGCTCGATGACAGCTCTGAGCGCTACACTGATGCGATGATGCGACTTAACGACATCATTTGGGATGTCAACCTTACAAGTAATTCGTGTCTGCGCCTTCGTGAAAATAAGATCATCAATTCCATTGAGGACAGGAATACCAACTATACAGAACTCATCAGAAGCTATGCCAACAATGTGGTTCATCCTGATGATTTAGATGCCTTCTTTGCAGTATTCGAGCCTGAGAGAATCAGGAAGGCAAGACGAATGGGAATGGAGGAAATCCGCAAGGAAATCCGCCTTCTGACAGATAATATGGGCTACAAATGGTTTTCTGTTACGGCTCTTCTGTACGCTGATGACGGACAGACTGATGAGACAGTCTTCATTTCGGCGCGTGATGTTGACAGGCTGAGGCTTGAGACGATAGAGAAGTTCACCATTGAAGAGAAATACAGGTCCATGAGGGAGAGAAGTGAGTTCCAGACAGAGATCGTGCTCAATAATGAGCGATATGAGCATGTGAGTGAACTCTCTGGAATATATGTATTTGAGTATGACGTTCCCAAGGATTCATATTTTGTCTGCTCATCCTTTGATACGATATTCGATGTGACACCTGAAATGATGGTGGGCGAGTGGGGCATGCTTGAGGGACTGGTTCCCTATGAGAAGGACCGCGAGAGATACGAGAGCTTCCTTCACAGAATAAAGACGCAGCTTGATACGCACACAGAGACGCTGAGGTTCATGACCAACCGTGGCAATCCGATATGGTTCACAATTACGGTCCAGGCGCTCAGGGGAATGAATAATTCTGTGGTCAGGCTCACAGGAATCCTGCAGAATGTAAATGCGGAGATGGAGGTCAAAGCTGAGCTTGAGTTCAGGGCGGACTATGATTCGCTGACAGGCCTCTTTAATACTGAACACTTTAACAGACTTGTTAGAGAGAAGATTCACCGCGAAGCGGACAGGGATTTCGTCATCCTCAGTGTTGATATCAAGAGATTCAAGGTAATCAACGAGCGTTATGGAATAGATGCAGGTAATAAGTGCCTGCGATATCTGGCGGGACTTATAAAGGATTCGATTCCAAGGGATGGTCTTGCTTCAAGATATCAGGCGGACGAGTTCAATGTCCTGATTGAGTATGTGGATGACAGGCAGATTTTTGATTATATGACCGGCCTCAACCAGGCCTTCTGCCATGATGATGCGACGGGGTGTGGTTCGGGACTTGCTTTTGGTGTGTACAAGATACATCAGAGAGACCTGCCGGTGCGTCTCATGTGTGACCGGTCGAGATTTGCGAAGCGCGACATCAAGGGAAATGCGCTCGTGAACTATGCGGTTTACGACGATAAGCTTAGACTTGCGCTCCGCGAGCAGGCTGAGATAGAAGCTGAGATGTGGACGGCCCTTGAGCATGAAGAGTTCATCATGTATCTCCAGCCGAAGTACGATGTCCATACGGAAAAAATATGTGGAGCAGAGGCTCTTGTCAGGTGGCAGCATCCGACGAGAGGTCTCAGGATGCCGGGAGACTTCCTGCCGCTGTTTGAGAACAACGGCTTTGTCAAGAATCTTGACGAGTACATGTGGAAGAAGGCAGCGGGCTATATTGCATCGCTTCAAAGCCGTGGCGTCACACTTCCGATTTCGGTTAATCTGAGCCGTGTGCATGTGACGGATGCCAGACTTGTTGATACGCTTAAGAGAATTGTTGACGAGAACGGCATAGCCAGGAACCTGCTCGAGCTTGAGGTTACGGAGAATTATTTCCTGCAGGATGTGCGTGAGCTCTATGACCGCATGGTGGAGATCAAAAATCTCGGATTTGTTCTGGAGATGGATGATTTTGGTTCGGGATATTCTTCACTCAACATGCTTAGGAATGCACCTATAGACGTGATAAAAATTGACAGGTACCTTCTTGATGAGATTATGGCTACATCGCGAGGCAGAATTGTTGTTGAGAATGCAATAAGGATGTCAAAGCAGCTTGGGCTTAAGGTTGTTGCCGAGGGTGTTGAGACGAGAGAACAGCTTGAGTTCGTAAGGGAGTCAGGTGGCGATGTGGTTCAGGGTTACTATTATTCAAAGCCGCTTCCAATTGATGAATTTGAGAAACTTCTCGCGGCAGAGGGAAGACTGAAAGGATAGAGAGATGTTATTTGTTAAGAACGAGGACCTTAGGGTTGGAATGAGACTGGCTAAGCCAATTTACAACAAGAAAGGAGTACTCCTTTATGACCGGAATTCAAAGCTTACTGATCAGGGTATTGATTCAGTGAAGAACTTCGGTCTTATTGGTCTGTATATTCTGGAGCCCGCGGAACCTGTTCCGCCTATGAGTCCCGAGGATATTGAGTTTGAGCGTTTCCAGACGGTGGCCGTATTCCAGATTCAGGATGAGCTTACAGCAATTCTCAATACCGGCAAGACGCCGAAGATGAGATTTATCGTGGATGATGTCATCAGATATTACGGAAGACTTAACAAGAAGATTAATTTTGTCCAGAATCTGAGAAGTAATGACGATTACGTGTACAAGCATTCCCTTAACTGCGCGATGCTCTGTGCAATGATGACGCATGTCATGAATATAAGGCTTGAGGAGCAGCACGACTGCGTTGTGGCAGCTATTGTGCATGACATTGGCAAGCTCAGGGCTCCCAAGAACCTCAAGGAAAAAATGACAAGGCTTGACGAAGCAGAGCTTAAGGAGATGGCTGCCTACGAGAGAGGCGGCACATCGATAGTTGAGGATGCATTTTCTGCGACACCTGCCATCAAGAGAAATGTGATGCAGGCCTACAGACTGGTCAATGAATTCAAGAGCGGCAAGGAGATGAAGGGTGTAATCGATAAGATTGTCACCGGAGCAAGAGTCCTTGCAGTAGCTGAGACCTTCGACACAATGACGGCAATGAACGATTACCGCGAGCCTTCGTCCGAGATCACCGCGCTCAGATTCCTTAGAGAGCACCCAGAGGTGTTTGACCCTAAGGCTGTTGATGCCCTTGTTAAGAGTATCAATTTCCTGACAACGGGATGCTGCGTCGAGCTTAACAACGGCGAGAAGGGCCTTGTCATTGCAGGTAACGATGATGATGTCCTGGCACCTATGGTCCTTATGTTCTCAGGAAATACCATTGTTGATATCGCGAGGGATTCCATGGGACTGATGGTTAAGGATGTAATGAAGACCATGGACAACAGATGCGTGATTGACAAGGACATGATGAAGAATGCAGGAGTAGATAATGCTTGATCTGACTGCTCTTTTGAAGTATGCGGCGGAAGAGAATGCCTCGGATGTCCATATTACAGTGGGTGTACCTCCTAAGATAAGGGTACACGGCAGGTTAAAAAATACAACATTTTCCAAGATGACAACGGCAGATACTCTGGAGGTGTTCCTTAGTATCGTAAATCCCGAGCAGCGCGACAGGTTCGAGGTCTCGGGAGATATCGATGTCTCTGTTTCAATTCCAGGAGCTGGACGCTATAGGGTTAATGCGTACAAGCAGAGGGGCAGTATTTCGCTCGCCTTCCGTCTTGTGGACATGGAGATTCCTTCAGCGGAAGCGATTCTTGCTCCTGATTCTGTTATGCGTTTATGCGAGCGCCAGCGTGGGCTTGTGGTTATCAGTGGTCCTTCGGGAAGTGGTAAGTCTACGCTTATCGCGACAATGATTGATACCATCAACCAGAACCGCGAGGCGAATGTCATTACTATCGAGGATCCTATCGAGTATCTTCACCAGCACAAAAATTCAATAGTGAACCAGCGTGAGGTGGGGCTTGATACGGAGTCGTATATAAAGGGACTCATGTCTGCCCTTAGGGAGGATCCGGATGTGGTCTTCGTGGGAGATATCTCGGACCCGAGAGTGTCCACCCAGGCCTTCTTCGCTGCACAGACCGGCCGCCTTATTTTTACCTCGGTGTACGCATCTGGAATTATAGAGACACTGGAGGCCATGCTTGCGGTATACCCCAAGGAGCAGCAGGAAAACGCACGCAACCTGATTGCATCCTCGCTCACTGCCATTGTGACAAGACAGCTTTGCGAGGGCATTGACGGAACCAGATGTCCGGCATATGGCGTGCTCAAGATGAATAAGCAGATCCGTGCCCTGATAAGAAGGGGAGACATGGATGGCATATATAACCTGATCAGTAACAGTGACGACCCGGAGATACAGACCATGGATTCATCACTTGCACGGCTCTACGATCAGGGACTCATTACCAGGGAGATGGCACTCAGCCGTGCCCATGACCCTGAGACACTGGCAACACTCATCTGAGGGAGGATGGGGTGTTTGCGGACCTATCAATGAAGATTTTGAAGAAATCGAGTTGGCACATTATGCGAGGGAGAGAGGTATGAGGAAAAAATTAGCAGGAGCATTTTTGGCATCAGTCATGATAGTGACGACGGTCCTGCCTGGATACGCCCAGGAGGAATCTATATTGGAAGGGGATATCGTGGTATCCGAGGAGGCAGATGTATCCGAGGAGGATGTTGCGACTGAGAAATCCGATGTGTATGATGAAACTGTTGCAGCTGAGGAGATTCCTGAGATAGAGGAAAGTCCTGAGATTGAGGAGGTCACGGGTACGACCTACTACGCCAAGGACTATTTCACTTTCTGGGAGGCTATCGACAACACTAATAAAGGCGGAGACTACGTATCGAGGGGATACTTCGTATCAACAGCCGGTGACCCTATGCCAGATGGTAAGTACAAGGTTCCGGCACTTATCAGGCTTGATGGAAGCGAGGAACTGTACAGGGAGAACAAGGTGGTCTGCATTGGTAAGCAGAGGGATTCATCGGTCCCTGATACGGCAGAATTTATCGAGAAGGAAATCTATGTGATTCTCGATATGAAGAGCGGGGTTGGGACGCTTAGTCTGTCCGATGGAACCAGTACTGTCAATTTCTGGGATTTTGTGTACGGATGTACAGGATACGATCTCAAATATCTTTATACAGGAACAAAGGTAACTGCGTGCATAAGAAGAGATTCGACTGCACCTCAGTATACGGTTACAGAATCGGGAGATAAGGTGTATTATCCACCACAGTACGGTGAGTTCACGATAACAAAAGTCTCCAATGGCAATTTGCTCTGTGAGTCAAATGCGTATTATAACCTGACGGAACTTGTGAATGTAACCTTTTCAAGGAATTCAGGCTATGAGTTTGAGGGAAGCAGTGGACTGCG
>DCHL01000065.1:0-19068 GCA_002317595.1 Lachnospiraceae bacterium UBA1753
ATTCGGAGAGAGATATTTCCGATTTTTATATGCCATCACCGCACATTTACTGTATGGTGGCAGTAGCGGTCAAATAAACAGTAATTCCTATGCGCTATCACCGCATATTTACTGTATGGTGGCAGTACCGGTCATATATACAGTAATTCGTTATCGCTTCGAAACTTGAAATTTAATCGGGGCGCAGAAACATTAAAGGGGCTGCCGCATGATAATGATGCGACAGCCCTATGATTTTACATGTATACTATTGTGTCTGCAAATGCTACTGTGGACTATACGTCCTTGCCCTTTGCAACATATACAGGCATATCGATTGTTCCGGAAGCAGAAGAGCCATCCTTGATGTTAACAATCTTGTCTGTGATGAGATACTCGATAGAAGCGTTCTCGCCTACGATAGTATCCTGCATCAGGATGCAGTTCTTAACCTTGGCACCCTTCTTAACGTGAACTCCACGGAAGAGAATACTGTTCTCAACTTCACCCTCGATGATACAACCATCGGCTACCATTACATTCTTGGCAGCAGAGCCCTTGATGTAACGGGCAGGATTGTCGTCCCTGATCTTGGTGTAGATCGGATTGCCTTCAAAGAGCTTTGAAAGGTTCTTCTCGTCGAGGAGCTTCATGCTCTCGTCGAAGTAACTCTTCGTTGAAGTGAGTCTTGCATAGTAGCCTGTGTACTGATAAGCATTAACTGTGAGTGTATCGAGCTTCTTAGCGATAAGGTCGCGCTCGAAGAATACCCATCCATTTACATATGCCTCAGAGATGAGCTTGATGAGAAGCTCTCTCTCGATAGCGAAGAGGTTCATTGAAAGATTAACCTCGTCTGTAGTTTCCTCGTTTGTCCTAATCTCAACAACTCTGTTGTCTTCAAGACTAAGAGTGTAGTAGAGGTGCTTATTTGTGAGTGCAAACTTCTTGCCTGCGGGAGGAAGAGTTGTGCTTACATATGCAAGTGAAATATCAGCGCCTGAAGCAATGTGATTCTCAAGGAAATCCTTGAAATCAAAATTCATGGCGATGTTCGAGTCAGACATTACAACATATTTTTCCTTCTGTCTGTTGAGGAAATTATAAATGTTGGAAAGTGCCTGAATACGTCCGTTGTACTTGTCAGAGTTCTTCTGAGCGAAGGGGGGAACGATATTGAGTCCGCCATTCTTTCTGGTGAGGTCCCACTCACGACCGCTTCCAAGGTGATCGATGAGAGAGAGGTAGTTCTCACGTACAAGGATTGAAACATTGTCAATGCCTGCGTTAACCATGCTGGAAAGGATGAAATCCACCATACGGTAACGGCTTGCAAAAGGGATGGATGCCATCGAACGATCTGTTGTCAGTTCGGGAAGCAGGGCATCATAACTGTTGGGGAAGATAATTCCCAGAGCACTTGAGTTTGATTTAGTCAACTTTTTCACCGTCCTTTACATCAGATTCAATCATGGCATTGGGTCCGATGATGGCACCCGCTCCAACCTTAATTCCAGCTGAAACAGTAGCGACACCCTTCTCTGAACCTTCTGGCATTGCACCAACCTGTGCACCTGCGCCAATCTGTACATTCTCGGCAATAATGCAGTGGCTTACAACTGCGCCAGCCTTAATGTATGAGCCGCCCATAACAACGGCATCCTCAACTCTTGCTCCAGCCTCGACTGTTACGCCGGGGAAGAGAATAGAGTGCTTAACGGTACCCTTAACGAGACATCCGTCAGTAATCATACAATCCTCAACGAATGCTTCAGGACTTACGTGGTGGCCGGGCATACCGCTGTTGCGGCTGTAGATGCGCCAGTCATCATCAAAGAGGTTGATACCACTGTTCTCGGGATCGAGAACCTCCATATTTGCCTCCCAGAGAGAGGAGATGGTTCCAACATCCTTCCAGTATCCATTGAAATGGTAAGCATACATCTCTCTGTTGTCTCTTAAGAGGTTAGGGATGATGTTGTTACCAAAGTCGTTCTCTGAATTAGGATCAAGCTCATCCTCAGAAAGATACTTCTTAAGAATATCCCAGTTGAAAATGTAGATACCCATTGATGCAAGATTGGACTTGGGATTCTTGGGCTTCTCCTGGAATTCTGTAATCTTATCGTTCTCGTCAGCAACCATGAGACCAAATCTGGGAGCCTCTTCCCAAGGTACTTCCATAACTGCTACAGAGAACTCAGCATTCTTCTCTTTATGGAAGCTTAAGAAGTCACTGTAGTCCTGCTTGCAGATCTGATCGCCTGAAAGGATGATTACATATTCAGGATCATATCTCTCGATAAATGAAAGGTTCTGGTAGATTGCATTGGCTGTTCCCTTGTACCAATCAGAGCCTGAAGCCTGCTGATAAGGAGGAAGCACGTGGACGCCACCGTAGAGACGGTCGAGGTCCCAAGGCTGTCCGTTGCCGATGTACTCGTTCAGAACAAGAGGCTGATACTGTGTCAGAACACCGACTGTATCTATGCCTGAGTTAACGCAGTTGGAAAGGGGAAAGTCAATGATTCTGTACTTTCCGCCAAAAGGAACTGCGGGCTTAGCCAGCTTCTTTGTGAGTCCGTAAAGTCTCGAACCCTGTCCGCCGGCAAGAAGCATTGCAACAATTTCTTTTGCCATAAAACTGTACCCCCATATAAAATGAAATGATAAAACTATTATGCCACTTTTTTCGTAAAAATGACACAATTTTTTGTGAAAAAATATGGTTTTTTAGTAAATTTTTCGAGATGTTGATGAATAATACCTAATATCTGATTTAGATAAGGTCATTTCTTCAACTTTAATAAGGAAGAAGCATTATTTCCGAGGATATTATTGATTTCAGCCTCGTCTAAGCCGGACTTCCTAACGGCAGCAATGGCCTCGGCCTGAGAAGACCAGGGGCTGTCTGAGCCGAAGAGTATTTTGTCGCATCCGTGCTTTCTGACGATGCGGAGAAACTTTTCTGGTGGCAGCTGTGCTCTTGTCATAGGTTCGCCGCCTTCAGGAGAAGTATATCTAACGGGTGTTATCGAAAAAGATGTATCAAAAAATATAGGAGCACCTGTCAGATATTTTTCGACGTCGTCCCATTCGTTCCATCCACCCATATGCGCGAGGACCACCCTGGAGGTATCAACCTTCTTCATGAAATTGAGGATGTATCTGACGCAGGCTTCTGGGCGTCCGGGAAAACCAATGTCGTATCCTGCGTGGAAGAGGGTGACAAGTTCGAGCTCGTTTGCGAGATCTACGAGTCTGACAATTTCATCTGAATCAAAAAATGCATCCTGATATACGGGGTGAAGTTTTATTCCCTTGAATCCCTTTTTAGAAATATCCATCAATATATTTTTATAATCTTCGTTGGCGGGATGAATTCCGGCAAATGAAATGAGGTGGGATTCCTGTGAGGTCTGGTTTACGATAGCGGCCGTTTCGTTAATTCGAGTAGTCTGCGATGGGGAGGTTGCCACAGGTTGCAGAATGGAGTAATCAACACTCGCAGAAATGGTGGATGATGAGAGAGCAGATGTCGTTCCATCAAGGTAGTTGTTTGATTGCGCAGCTGCGGCAAGCTTGGCAACTGCTCTTGCTGCAATGCTCTCTGGAAATGAATGAGTGTGAATATCTATTATCATTGTTAAAACTCCTTTTAATTAATTCGAGCGGTTGATTTGAGTTTTGTCATCAGTCACGAACTGCTCTTAATGTACATTTTACTATTATCTCCAGAAATATGATATAATAGATTTTAATGTGTTTTGAAGGAAAATAATTGATTATGGCGTTAAAATGAAGGATATCCTGCAAATGCCTTAAATTAAGGTTCTATAACACATCAGAAACATTGAAATATGTAATAAATAACGCGGATTAACGCATTTTTCGCTGAAAATGTGAGATAAATCAAGGGGATTTTGCAAGTCTATGATCGAGATATTTGAGAATGAAGAGAATAGATACTCCGGAGTGGGAGATAAGGTGCTCCGCCGCGGTGTCACGACAGGAACCTGTGCTGCCTGCGCTGCCTATGCCTGTGCAAGGGAGCTTCTGTCAGGCGAGATGACTGAGGCTGTAAGACTCCAGGTTCCTGCAGGAATTGCCATTTCGATGGAGACACAGAGACAGGATGAGCGTTGCGTGGCAGAATTTAGCAGCTGTTATGGAGTGACTAAGTATTCAGGAGATGACCCTGATGTGACGGATGGGGCTCTTGTTCTCTGCTGCATATCCCTTGAGGTACCTGAAAGCGAGCATTCTTCATTATTTATATATGAAGTTAATATTAGCGGCAAAACAGTAAGGATGTATCTGAGCGGAGGAACAGGGATTGGGAAAGTCACAAAACCTGGACTTGAAATCGAAGTTGGGATGAGTGCGATAAACAAGGTTCCAAGGCAGATGATTTTTTCACAGGTAGAGGCTGCGCTTATTGAAGCGGCAGATAATGACTGTGAGATTCCTGAGGAAATCAGCATAATTGTGAGCATTCCTGGCGGTACGGAGCTTGCAGAGAGGACCTTCAATAGTTCCCTGGGTATTGAGGGTGGCCTATCCATACTTGGTACAACTGGAATCATTGAGCCTATGAGTAATAGGGCCCTGATAGAAAGTATTTGTGTACAGATTAGGCAGCGCAGAGCGATGGAAGAGAACGTCCTATATCTGTCACCAGGAAATCATGGAAGCAAATATCTTTGCGAGGAAATGTCTGTGGATGAAGAGGATATCGTTAAATGCTCTAATTTTGTCGGAGAGGCAATTGACTGCGCGGTTGATGCTGGATTTGAAGAGATGGTTATAGTAGGTGATGTTGGAAAACTGTGTAAGCTTGCAGCCGGAATATTCGATACTCATTCGCATACTGCAGATGGACGAGGGACCGTGTTTGCGCTTCACTATCTTCTGTGTGGCGGAGAGGTTGCGACCGCACAGGAAATCATGACGCAAATCAGCACTCAGGCTATGATGGATATACTCGTCAGAGAACAGATTCTCACGGAAACCGCGGATAGTATGATGAAATCCATAAGAAAATACGTTGAGCAGCGCAGTCATAACAAAATAAAGTATAATGTGGTTTTGTTTTCAACAAAATATGGATTATTTGGCGAAATATCAGGAGAAGTTAAAAGATGATTGAATTTGTTGGTGCTGGGCCTGGTGCAGTTGACCTGATTACGGTCCGCGGAATGAAAATTCTGCAGGAAGCAGACATAATAATCTATGCAGGATCACTTGTGAATCCTGAAATTCTTAAGTATGCAGATGAAAAATGCAGGATATATGATAGTGCGAAAATGAATCTTCCCGAGATTATTGAAGTGATGAGAAGTGGAGAAGAGGCAGGACTTAAGGTTGTCAGACTTCATACGGGAGACCCTTCTCTGTACGGCGCCATCCGGGAACAGATGGATGAGCTTGATAAGCTTGGGATTGAATATGAGCTCTGTCCTGGCGTAAGTGCGTATCAGGGAGCGGCTGCCGCGCTTAAGGTTGAATATACACTTCCAGATATTTCACAGACTGTTATTTTATCAAGAGCTTCTGGTCGGACTGAGGTTCCAGAGAGGGAAAATCTTAAAAATCTTGCTTCGATTGGCGCGACACTTGTGCTGTATTTGTCCTCATCAATGGGAGAGAAGGTACAGCAGGAACTTCTTGAGGGAGGATACCCTGAGGACACTCCAGTTGCTATTGTGTACAAGGCGACCTGGCCGGAGGAAAAGGTTATCAGAAGTACACTTTCTGAATTTGCGGCAAGGATGGAGCAGGAGAAGATTAACAGAACTGCACTTATTATTGTAGGACGTGTTCTTGATGGAGAATACAGCTATTCAAAGTTATATGATCCAGGATTCACGACAGGATATAGAATTGGCAAAAGTTAACAAGCGATAACATTCGCGATTTTGAGGTGCGAGGAATGCTTATTTTACTAGTGTCCTTCAGTCAACAGGCGTTAACTGAGGCTGAAAACCTTAAAGAAAAATGGAATAATATCTATTCTGAGGATGCAGTTGAGATAGTATATGGTGGTAAGGAACTCACGGGAATGGACTACGGGGTGGATGTGAAGGGCTCGATAGCCAGGTACTTTTCCTGTGATTTGGCAGGGCAGGAGCGTGTCATTGTGTTTATCTCATCCTGCGGCATTGCGGTCAGGATGATTAGTCCATATCTGATACACAAGGCAGTAGACCCTGCGGTGCTTGTTATGGATGAGCATCATATGCACTGTATTTCTCTACTTTCAGGGCACTTGGGAGGCGCAAATAAACTGTGCGGTCAGGTGGCTGATCTGATGGATGCCCAGCCTGTGATAACAACTGCATCAGACATAAGCGGTGCGTTCTCACCTGATATGTATGCAAAGGAAAATGGTCTCGGACTTTCTGATTTTGATATGTCAAAAAAAATCAGTGCTGCAGCCGTTGCGGGAGAGACTGTTGGAATTATTTGGGACAAGGAGCTGGGGGGATATGAGAAGTATCCGGATGCAGAATATGGAGTCTATGTGACTGACCGTGAGTGCACTGGGAATCTGCCTTTTACGGACACACTAGTTTTGCGTCCCCGGTCTCTGATAGTTGGCGTGGGATGCAAGAAGGATATCGAGCCTGGGAAGGTGTTATCTGCAGTGAACAACTGCTTTCAAAAAAGCGCTCTTTCAATGTGGAGTGTGAGGGCGATTGTCTCAATTGACCTTAAGAAGGATGAAAATGCAATCATCACTCTGGCAGATGAACTTGACGCTGAGTTTGTGACCTTCACTGCAGAAGAGTTAATTAGTATAGAGGGGAGATATGGCAGAGGGTATTTCTCAGAGTCTGACTTTGTGCGGGAAGTTACCGGAGTGGGATGCGTCAGTGAAGAGAGCATCATGGCATATGGAGCCAGGGAACTGATTGTGAAAAAGACAGCCTTTGATGGTGTGACCGTGGCTGTGGGGAGAGTATGAATATGAATAGGCTATACGTGGTTGGGCTTGGACCTGGTGAAATGGGAAGTATGACAATTAATGCGCGGGATGTTATTTTATCCTGTGATGTCATTGTGGGATACACAGCGTACACAAAAATTGTAGAGGATAATTTTTCAAAAGAGGAGCTGTCTGATAAAGAAATCGTATCTACGGGGATGCGCAAGGAAACTGACAGATGCAGGATGGCGCTCGAGATTGCAGAAAAAGGAAGGACAACCGCGGTTGTATGCTCTGGTGACAGTGGCGTATATGGAATGGCTGGACTGATTTACGAGCTGGCGCAGGAATATGAAAATGTAAGTGTGGAGATCGTTCCTGGTGTGACGGCCGCACTTTCCTGCGGAGCAATTCTTGGGGCTCCGCTTGGACATGACTTCGCAGTGATTTCTTTGAGCGATTTACTTACTCCTTGGGAATATATTGAAACAAGAATTAACAAATGCTCGGAGGCGGACATGGCAATCTGCCTCTATAATCCTTCCAGTCATAAACGTGCTGACTATCTGATGAAGGCCTGTGACATCATGCTGAGAAGTAAAGAGGAGAGTACTGTCTGTGGTTATGTCAGAAATGCAGGTCGCGATGGACTTGAGTGGGGAGTAATTACTCTTGATAAGCTGCGTGAGTTTAAGGCTGATATGTTCACTACTGTTTTTGTTGGGAACAAGATGACCAGGATAATAGACGGGAAGATGATTACGCCGAGAGGATACAGGATTTGATGAATGGAAATAATAAGAAAAATGAAATACTGATCTTTGGAGGCACGACAGAGGGGCGTCGCCTTGTGGAAATGCTCAGCGGTGAGGCGTATACCAATGTACATGTGACGCTCTGCACTGCTACGGAGTATGGCGGGGAAGTAATATCAGATCCTGGGGATAATGTTTCGATCCGCTGTCAGAGGCTCGATTCTGATGAAATGGAGTCGCTTCTTGTAATGCTTAAGCCAACAATCTGTATTGATGCAACCCACCCCTATGCTGTGAATGTCAGTCAGAACATTGCCGTTGCCTGTGAGAAGGTGGGAGTTGAGTGCGTAAGAGTCCTGCGAGATGCTGCGGAGTATGATGAAGACAAGGTGATGGTTGTTGACAGCATTGAAGCTGCAGTTAGATTACTTGAGAATACGAAGGGGAATATTCTTATTACAACAGGCTCTAAGGAAATCGAAAAATTCTGCTCACTGTCTGGATTTGAGGAGCGCTGCTATGCGCGGGTACTTCCGGTTATGGATTCAATCAATAAGTGCCACAGCTGTGGAATAAGGGCTGACCGTATTATTGCGATGCAGGGACCATTCTCTCAAAAGTTAAATGAAGTTTTAATAAAAGCATTTAACATTGAATATATGGTTACCAAAGAGTCTGGAAGTGCAGGTGGATTTACAGAGAAGATAATGGCCGCAGAAGCGACGGGAACGTCAATGGTTATCGTCCGAAGACCTGAGCAAAAAATAAATCAAAATACAATGTTTCTTTCGGAAATGATGGAACGCTTGAAAACAGAGTATTCTTCATCGAATGAAAAATGTGAAAAAGAGAGCGCTGCGAAAACGACACAAGTGACACTTGTGGGAATCGGTCCGGGTTCTGTCTCTGAAATGACTATTTCATCAATAAAAAAATTAGCAAATAGTGATTTAATTATTGGAGCATCAAGAATGATTGCTGCTGCTAAGGAGGCACTTTTATTCTGCGATGGAAATGGTATTGAAAGAAATATTAATGTTAGGTTTAAGCAGATTTATGATATTGAAAAAATCAGCGAGATGATTTGCGAATCTGGAGACGGAAGCATATCGGTTGTTTTTTCTGGAGATGTCGGGTTTTCATCTGGAGCGCTCAGGCTCAAAAAAATCCTGGAAGAGAAAAACATATGTTGTGATATTGTCAGCGGACTGTCATCCCTTCCGATATTTTTTGACAGGGTTGGATTGCCCTGGGAGAGAGCTAAGCTTATGACCTTTCACGGACGTGATTGTGCTGAAGGTTCGATAACGGGAGTTATCGCAACTGAGCACTACGTGGGAATCCTTCCCAAGGATGGAGAGCATGTGCAGGAAATATGTTCTGAACTCTCTAGGCGCGGTCTGGGAGATGTTAAGGTCCATGTCGGAGAGCGGCTTTCATATGAGGATGAGAAGCTTGGATGTTTTTCTGCTGGCCAGCTTGCAAAAATGCCCAGTGGCAGTTTTCTGATTGATACGCTGAGCGCGGTAATTTTTGTCAATGAGAACTGTGTGCCGGCTGACAGGTCGCTGGTTGGAATAAGGGATGATGAATTTATCCGGGAGAAAAATTCAAGGGGCAACCTCATTCCGATGACTAAGTCTGAGGTCAGGGCTGTAATTATGTCTAAGCTTTGCCTTAGTAAAGCTTCCCTTCTGTGGGACATTGGAGCGGGTACTGGCTCGGTAAGTATCAGGGCGGCGGCAATTCTTGAGAAGGGTTCTGTCGTGTCCTTCGAGAAGAATGACGAAGCTTCTGATCTGTTTGAGAAAAATGTCGCGAAATTTGGATTTGATAATATAAGGCTTATAAGAGGGGATGCCCTGGATGGCATTTCTGAAATAGGAGACGCTCGGCCGACTCATGTGTTCCTCGGTGGCACGTCAGGGGAGATGAGCTGTATCCTTGAGAAGCTTGCAGAAATGAAGAGAAGTATGAGGGTGGTTGCAAGTGCTGTGACCCTGGAAACCCTGGCTGAGATAACCAGACTTGCCAGAGTGTATTCGAAAGATACAGAACCTGACATAGTCCAGCTTGGTGTTTCAAGAAGTAAAAAACTTGGCGAGCACAGTCTGATGCAGGCGGAGAACCCTGTATATATTGTAAGTTTTGATTTATAGGAGTAGTGCTGATGAATTATAGCAGCATCACAATTAGCGGAGATAGGAGCGGCGCAGGCAAGACGACATTTACCTGCGCGTTGCTTAACATACTTAAGAAGAGAGGATACAGTGTATGCTCTTTTAAGTGTGGCCCGGATTATATCGACCCAATGTATCACAGGAGTGTCATGGGCATTCCGTCAGGAAATATTGATTCCTATTTTACATCTGAGGATGTGATGCGAAGAATCGTGTCAGATAAGATGAAAAAATGCGGCGCCTCTTTCAGCGTGATTGAGGGAGCGATGGGCTATTATGACGGACTTGGAGGTGTATCGACAGAAGGCTCCTGTTATGACATTTCAGTAAAACTGTCGAGTCCTGTTATTCTGATTGTCAATGCGTCAGCGGTCAGTGTTTCCCTAGCGGCTTCCATAAAGGGAATGCTCGAATTCAGGAGTGACAATAAGATATCTGGCGTTATATTAAACTGCGTGTCTCATAATTTCTATCCGAGACTTAAGGACGTGGTGGAGAAGGAATGTGGTGTTAAGGTTCTTGGATATATTCCACCAGGAATGAGCGGCATACCCTCAAGGCACCTGGGACTGGTGGCACCTGAAGAAATATCGGATTTTGAGAGGTGGCTTGCGAATGTTTCAAAGCAGGTTGAGAGTACGGTTGATATTGATGGCATAATCTCCCTTGCTGGCGACTGTGAACTTTTGGAAGAGGAGAACTGTGAGGCGGCATGGAGACCCAAATCCACAGCTGATGGGAAAATAAGATGCACGATTGCAGTGGCCAGGGATGAAGCTTTTTCCTTCTATTATGAAGAGAACATCAACCTACTAAGACGGCTGGGGGCGGTGATTAAATATTTTTCCCCGATAAATGATGAGAAAATACCGGAGGATGCTGATGGACTTATTCTTGGCGGCGGCTATCCTGAGAACTGTGCGAAGGAACTGGCGGGGAATACTTCCATGAAGGCGGATATTCTGGAGAAAATCAGGAGCGGGATTCCTTTTCTTGCTGAGTGCGGCGGATTTCTGTATCTGCAGAAATCTCTCGCGGATACAGATGGAAATGTCTTTGAAATGGTGGGATTTTTTGATGACGGCGGAGAGAACACCGGTGGACTTATGCGCTTTGGATATCTTGAAGCCGAGATGAAGGAAGACTGTATTTTCGGTGCCAAGGGAACTGTTCTTAGAGGGCACGAGTTTCATCACTGGGATGTGTCTGATCCAGGGAATGATGTCATCGCCAGAAAGCCTTTTGGAATGGACTATGGATGCATGAAGTGTTCGGACAGCTATGCTGCGGGATTTCCGCATTTCTACTATGAGAGCAATCCAAAAGCGCTGAAGAACTTTATTGATAAGTGCGAGGAGTATGGGAAAAAATATGACAGACAGGCTTGACGAACTTTCATTTTCTCCAGAGATATACAGGCAGACAAAGCGGCAGTGGGATAAGGTCGCAAAACCAATAGACAGTCTGGGACTTCTCGAGGACTGCGTCTGCAGGATAAATGCAGTTAAGGGTGATGCGGATTATCGCGGAAGGATTAAAAATGCGCTTGTTATTTTTTGCGCAGACCACGGAGTCGTCGCCGAGGGAGTCACTCAGACTGACAGCTCTGTGACGAAGATTGTCAGCGACAACTTTGCGGCGGGGAAGTCGACTGTGAATATCATGGCTGCGGCGTCAGGAACCGATGTGTACACAGTTGATGCGGGAATGGACTGTGGGCAGTACGATACCGTGGAGCTTATGACTGGCTGTGTGATTGATAGAAAAATAAGAAGAGGCACCAGCAATCTTCGGGTGGAGGCTGCAATGAGCGAGGAGGAGTGCGAGCGGGCCTTAAAATATGGAAGCGAGATCGCCAGGCAGCTTAAGGTCAAGGGATATGATATCCTCTCAACCGGCGAGATGGGAATTGGAAATACTACACCGACTTCGGTTCTCACGGCACTTCTTCTTGATAAGAGTGCGCAGGAAGTCGCTGGGCGCGGCGCCGGATTATCTGATCAGGGACTGGAAATAAAGACGCGGGTTATAGCTGATGCGATAGGTCGAATAAAGGCAGGGACCGGAGAAAAGTTTTCAGAAGAATCTGGCAGTAACCCTGCTCTGGTGAAGGAGTATCTCCGTCAGGGAGGAGGCTTTGAAATCGCCATGATGGCGGGGCTTTTCCTGGGCGGGGCAGAGCATGGAATCCCGGTTGTCATTGACGGCGTGATTTCTGCGGTTGCAGCACTTTCTGCGATGAGAATTGATGGAAGAGTCCAGGGTATACTGATTCCCTCGCATGTTTCTGCTGAAGGCGCAGGAAGCCTGCTTCTTGAAGAGATTGGACTTCCAGCAATCATTCACGGAAGGATGTGTCTTGGGGAGGGGACTGGCGCGATGGCACTGATTCCTCTTATTAACATGGCGTACGACGTGTACCGCAGCATGGGAACCTTTGAGGAATATGAGATAGAGCAGTATGAGAGATTTGAGGAATGAGCAGTTCTTTAGACTATGGAAAAATATATCTGGTGACAGGCGGAAGTGCTTCAGGAAAGTCTGAATATGCTGAGAATCTTGCGGTTTCGCTCTCGGGCAAAAATCCTCTTGTATATCTTGCAACCATGTCTGCGCGGGATGCTGAGTCGCTTGATAGAATTAAGCGGCACAGGGAAAACCGTCGCGGAAGGGGCTTTTTGACAGCGGAGCTTCCAATGAATGTCTCGCGGCTTGAGACGGATGGGACGGAGACAATACTGCTCGAGGATTTGTCAAATCTCCTCGCAAATGAGATGTTCTCAGCTGGCGGGGATACGACAAGGATATTTGATGATATCATCAGGCTGTCGACGAAATGCAGCGCTCTTGTCATTGTCACTAATGAGATTTTTACCGGCTGCTGTGGCTCGGCTGATGAATATACGAAAAAATATATTTTTTCACTGGCACGGCTCAATAGGGAGATAGCAGAGATATCTGTGCAGCATACAGAGGTCGTGTGCTCTATACCGATTAGCCTGAAGGGAGAGGTCTGACATGCTTATTTTTATTACGGGTGGAACTGGCAGTGGAAAGACGGAGTTTGCTGAAAAATTGTGCTGCGAGATGCGGGATAATATAAATTCGCGATTTGCCGAAAAAATGGAATTGGAACTTAAGGACGATGGCGGCGAAAATGAAATCAGGATTATTTATGATTTCAGCCAGGAAGTTAAATCCAGTCTTCTTGAAGGACGCGATGTGACTGCGCTGACTGAGGCGATTTTAGGTGAAGCAGGCAGCGGAATGCATCTGATTGTCATCGCGTCGGAGCTTGGCTGCGGCCTTGTGCCTCTGGATGCTTTTGAGCGGGAATACCGCGAAGTGAATGGACGGGCAACCTGCCTTCTTGCGCAGAATGCTGACAGGGTGTATCGTATGATTTCGGGAATTGCCCAGAGAATAAAATAAAAGAGGAACGGGGATATCATGGGAACAATAATTAACGTTGCAGCGATAATTGTCGGAGGCATTATCGGACTGCTGTGTGGATCAAGACTTGAAGAAAAATACCAGAACACTGCAGTAACCTGCTGCGGGCTGTGTACTTTATTCATAGGAATAACGGGTGCCCTTAGCGGAATGTTTTCCGTGGCAGATGGCAAGCTTGAGACTGCGGGCACGATGATGACCATCATCTGCTTTGTGCTGGGTGGCTTCGTTGGTGAATTTTTTGATATAGATGGCAATCTGGAACGCTTCGGAAACTGGCTCAAGAAGAAGACTGGAAGCGAAGGCGACGGTGGATTTGTCAATGCCTTTGTCACGGTATCGCTCACAGTCAGTATCGGAGCGATGGCAATAGTAGGCTCAATCCAGGATGGAATCTACGGAGATTACTCAACGCTGGCTGCAAAGTCGGTGCTTGATTTTGTCATTCTCATAGTGTTTGCGGCTTCAATGGGGAAGGGAGCGATTTTTTCGGCGATACCAGTTGGACTCCTGCAGGGAGGGGTTACGCTTCTGTCAAGATTCATCGAGCCGATTATGACTCCGGCAGCTTTGAGCAATATTTCGATCACGGGCTCAATCCTTATTTTCGGGGTGGGCATCAATCTTCTTTGGCCGAAGAAGATTAAGGTAGCAAACCTCCTGCCGACTTTGATTTTTGCAGTGATCTGGGCATTTCTTCCAATATAAAGAAGAGGGTGTATGAAAAAAATATTTTCTGCCATAATAATGGCTATCTCAACCTACACAAAAATTCCGATGCCGAGACTGTCTGAGGAGGCAGCTGCAGAAGGGTACAGAAATGCCCTTGCAGCATTCCCACTCTGCGGTCTTTTTGTTGCTGTGCTTCACCTTACAGTTCTGATTCTGTCGGCCATAGTTTCAGTTCCTGAGTTTGTGCAGGCAGTGCTTCTGACTATCGCACCAGTACTTGTTACTGGCGGAATTCATCTTGACGGATACATGGATGTGAGGGATGCGGTGAGCTCATATCGGTCGGTCGAGAAGAAAATTGAGATTATGAAGGACCCGCATGTGGGTGCCTTTGCGGTGATGAGCCTCGCTGTATACCTGCTGTTAATGACAGCTGTGTCATATGAGGAGGCGGTTCTGTTTGGCATTATGGCAAGCAAGAAAAGAGTGATTTTTGCTTTGGCAGCCACGTTGATTTTCTTTCTGGGGAGATGTGCATCCGCCCTCAGTGTCCTCCTGCTTCCCAAGCTTAGAAGTGAAGGCATGGCCAGTGAGATGAGCAAGAACATAAAATCACTTAGAGGTGAACAAAAGATGGCTGTCAGGGGAATGATTGCCGACGGACGTGTCAGAATATTGATTTTTGAAGCTGTAGTCGGTTCAATAGTGCTGGCTGCTATGCCGTATATGCTTGGCGAAGGAGTGTATCGGTGGGCGGGTGTGATTCTGCTTGCTGTGATGACCCTTGTGATAATCCGTTTTGTTAAGGTTGTGAAAAGTGAGTTCGGCGGGATCAACGGAGACCTCGCAGGCTACTGTTTATGCCAGTTTGAGCTGATTTCACTTGCTACACTGACAATAGTGTCATTTGTTGCGGGAGGTGGATTATGAAGCTTCTGCTCTTAAGGCACGGTGCTACGGCAGGCAATCTTGAGAAACGGTTTATCGGAGTGACGGATGATCCTCTCTGCGATAGCGGAAGAGATGAACTTGCTTCGATAATAAATGGATTGGCGGGGGAGGATGCCTCGAATTCTGAATTGACTGCACTGATAAGCAGAATCTGCTTTTCGGCAGGTGAAGGTGGCAGAGGTGGTGATGACATTTTTGTCAGTCCACTGAGCCGGTGCCGTGAGACTGCCAGTATATTTTTTCCCCAAGCACGACAGAATCTGTGTGAGGATTTTCGCGAGTGCGATTTCGGGATTCTCGAGAACCATACTCATGAAGAAATGATGTCAAATGACAGATATGTCAGATTTATTGAGAGCGAGAAGAACGAAGAATTTCCTGGCGGAGAAAATATTGAAGGATTCCTGTCAAGATGTGCAGATTGTTTTGCCAGTCTTGCTGATGTCGCAGAAGGGGAGAAGAGGCTTCCGGTTCTTGACGCAGAAGAAATATGCGGAGAGGAAATTCTGATTGCTGTTGTTCATGGGGGAACAATCATGGGCATTATGAATGCATTCAGTGAGGAGAAGGAGAATGTTCCATATTATAAGTGGTCCCCTGCCAATGGGCATGGATATTATGGAGACGTGGTATTTTCAGATGGGCAGGTTCTGATAAGGAATGCGCATCCAGTGTGATAAAAGATTTCATATTGTGATAAATGATTTTCTATTGTGATAAAAGATAAAAGATTTTATATAATTATGTACATGAGTTCTTTGCCAAAGACGGTAAAGGTGTGTATAATGGAATGCATGAAAAGACACATTGTATTTCATGGGTTAGAGAGGTGTTTTCAATGGACAAGACAAAAATTCTTCTGGTTGGTACAAATACATCAGTAATTGATGATTTCTTTTTTCAGCTGAGTGATACTTTCGAGTGTCTGACTTCTTCACTTCGATATGATGACATCGTTAATCATATTAAATATTTTTCACCCGAGGTTCTTGTGTACTGTATGCATGAGGAGACGAGGGATGCCATCACAAGAGTGATTTCAGCGAGAGCGAAGACAAAGCTTAGTCTTGCTGTGTATGGAACGCCTGAGGATATCGCGGCTCTTGAGGCCAACCCTGGTGGAAGAATTGACGTGAAGATGGGTAAGCCCATGAACTCAGTTGCAGTCAGGATTGCAATTACGAACTTCGTCCAGAGGAAGGCAGAGGCTGAGGCAATCAAGGCAACACAGGAGAAGAGCCAGGCTGACAGCCTGAAGAAGCATGTGCTTGTAATTGACGATGATCCCATGATGCTTAAGCTCATAAAGGAATATCTCCATGAGGATTACAATATTGGAACGGCCATTAATGGAAGGACTGCATTTAAGTTCCTTGAGACAAGAAGTACTGATATGATCCTTCTTGATTATGAGATGCCGGGAGAGAAGGGACCTGAGGTTCTTAAGAAGATAAGAGAGAACCCCAAGACTGCTGCAGTTCCTGTCGTATTCCTTACGGGTATTACCGAGAAGGAGAAGATTCAGGATGCTCTCGCACAGAAGCCTCAGGGTTATCTGCTTAAGCCTATCGATCACGATAAGCTCATGGCTACAATTACAAAGTTTATATAGGATTATTCCTATATCATATAGAACCAGCTTGTGTCGTCCTCGTCGCTGGGTTTCTTCGAAGGGGTGTTGTAATTCATCTCCAGATTCTTGATGGAAACCTTGGTGCCGGGGGCGATTGTTGATGTAATGAAGGCATTTGATCCGATTGTCGAATCGTGGCCGATTACTGTATCACCGCCGAGTATTGATGCTCCGGCATAAATCGTCACTCTGTCTTCGATGGTTGGATGTCGTCTCTTTCCCTTCAGTGACTGGCCACCTCTTGTTGAAAGTCCGCCGAGAGTGACGCCCTGATATATCTTGACATTATCACCGATTACGGTGGTCTCTCCAATTACAATTCCTGTTCCGTGGTCAATAAAGAAATACTTTCCAATTGTTGCTCCGGGGTGGATGTCAATTCCGGTGCGTGAGTGGGCGGCCTCTGTCATGATTCTTGGAATGAGAGGGACATTGAGTAGGAAAAGCTCATGGGCAAGCCTCGCAACCGTGATTGCGTAGAGTCCAGGATATGAGAGCACGATTTCGTTGTGGTTGAAGGCAGCAGGGTCGCCATCGAAGAATGCATCGACATCGGTGGACAGATACTCCCTGACCTTGGGGATCCTGTTTATGAATTCCTCGACAATATCAGCTGATTTCTCTGACACGACCTCAAAATCTGACAGAGCGTAGTCGGGCAGCTGTCTTAAGGCAATTGTGACCTGCTTATTTAAGTTATATATAACATCTTCCATCAGTACGGTAAGTCTGCTGGACTGGTTGTAGTACTTGTAATTTTTCTCACGATAAAATCCTGGATAGATTACTTTAATAAGCTTATCAATAATATCCCTTATCGCATCGGTATCAGGCTGGGAGAAGCTTGACACAACATTGATGTTGCGCTCGTCCGCATAATCCTTGAGTACTGTATCGATGAGTCTGTTAATTCTTGATTCAATAGAATTCATTGTCTTTACCAATTCCTTTAATCATCTTTGAAAAAATGTAATACCTTCAATCTTCTTTATTATATGTAATATCAATAATACATGATTATCGAGTAACTATTATACTGTAATTCTGAACAATAGTATAGTGTGATTTCTATCGTCTGCGTGTTATAATCTCACCTATGAGAACAAGAGGTTTCATATTATTAACTGCATTTGCCCTGGACCTGGTTCTGGGAGACCCGCACTGGCTGTACCATCCTGTGCGGGCAATTGGCGCACTCATCGCGTTTCTGGACAGAGTGCTTTGGAATATATCTGGTCAGGAAACGGGCACCAGGAATGATGCCTGGAAAAAAATAGCACTGGGGAGTCTGCTTGCTCTTATAGTAGTGGCGGGGTCAGTGGGAGTGACCTTTGGTCTGATAAAAGCTGCTTTTATTATTGGTGAGCATTTTGGCGCAGGGAGGTATGCGGAAATTGCAGTATCCACACTTGTCTGCTATGCGATGCTCTCGTGCAGGAGCCTCAGGGATGAGAGCATGAAGGTGTATTATAGGCTGAAGAGCGGTACTCTTGAAGATGCCAGACATGCAGTGTCCATGATAGTTGGAAGGGACACGGCAATGCTATCAGAGGAGGGCGTGACGAAGGCGGCGGTTGAGACTGTTGCGGAGAATTTTGCGGACGGAGTGGCAGCTCCTGCGCTTTATTTTTTCCTGGCGGGCCCATTGGGGATAGTCGTATATAAGGCGGTTAACACCATGGACTCCATGATAGGATACAAAAACGAGCGTTATCTATACTTCGGGAGGTTTGCAGCTCGCCTTGACGATGTATTTGGGTTTATTCCGGCAAGGCTGGGGGCGCTTTTTATGATAACTGGAGCCGCCCTTCTTCCTGGATTCTCGGGAAGGGATTCGGCCAGGATATTTCTGAGGGATAGATATAATCACAAAAGCCCTAATTCTGCCCAGTGCGAGTCGGCTGCGGCAGGGGCCCTTGGTCTCAGGCTGGCGGGACCTGCCAGCTATTTTGGAAAGGTTGTTGAAAAGCCGTTCATTGGAGATGATAGGAGAGATATCGAGCCGGAGGACATAAAACGGGCCAATCTTCTCATGGTGGTATCCGCAGTCCTGATGGTTGTGGTAATGGCCTGCATACTCATTATTTTGGGAGCATATATATGATTCATGTGTATTATGGAAATGGAAAAGGGAAGACGACTGCGGCCGTTGGTCTGGCAGTGCGCGCTGCCGGAAGAGGAATTCCTGTCCTTTTTTCGCAGTTCATGAAGGACGGAACCTCCGGTGAGGTTAAAGTACTTGAGGGAATTGAGGGAATCAGCGTTCAGGCCCCGAAGTCCTTCTATGGATTTTTTTCAAAAATGAATGATGGGCAGAAGTCAGAGATGACTTTGGAGTATGAAGCTGAGCTTGCATCTGTAAGGCAGTTTGCAAAGGAAAACAGCAGGGGGTGTCTTGTAGTCCTGGATGAGGTGCTTCATGCAGTTAAGTATGGACTTGTCTCTGAGGATGCACTGTGTGACTTCCTGTCGGGGATTTCTGATGGTACAGAGGTGGTTCTGACCGGGGCCGAGCCC
>DCHL01000065.1:19141-25119 GCA_002317595.1 Lachnospiraceae bacterium UBA1753
CCCTTTGATCTGGGAGTCATGGCACGGGAAGGTGTGGAATACTGATGGAGAGCAATTATATAAAGCCTGCAGAAATTGAGAGCAGGAGCATGGAAATAATAATGGAAGAACTTGGAGAACGCGCAGGCAGATTTAGCATAGATGAACTTGCTGTGGTGAGACGAGTCATTCACACCAGCGCGGATTTTGATTATGCGGACAACCTGTTCTTTTCTACGGGTATCATGGAAATACTGAAGGCTCAGATCAGAAACGGATGCAGGATTGTCACAGATACCAGAATGGCGTTTTCGGGAATCAACAAGCGGGAACTCGAGAAGTACGGCGTTGAGGTTGTCTGTTACATGGATGACCCTGCTGTTGCGAAGGAGGCCACGGAGCGCGGAGTTACAAGGGCGACGGTGTCGATGGAAAAGGCCTGTGCTGACGGGAAGAACACGATTTTTGTCGTTGGAAATGCACCGACTGCGCTTATGGCACTATGCTCACTGAAGCAGCACTTTGGTGAAAAAATAAAGGCGGTCATTGCCATGCCAGTGGGCTTCGTGAATGTGGTTGAAGCCAAGGAGGAGATTATTGAAAACGGATTTCCCTGCATCGTGGCGAGGGGCAGAAAGGGAGGCTCAAATGTGGCAGCTTCCGTTGTTAATGCAGTGACATATAGCATGAGGTAAGCACAGTGTTACTAAAATTGTTTAAGCTTGATAAAAATGAATTGCCTTTTGATTCGAGGGCGATGCTGGCACTGCTGGTTCCGGTAATGATGGAGCAGTTCCTGAATTCATTCATGGGAATGGCAGATACCATGATGGTGTCCAGAGTAGGAAGCGCTGCAATATCAGCAGTTTCCCTTGTGGACTCCATAAACCTGTTGATCATTCAGGTGTTCTCGGCGATGGCGGCAGGTGCGACAATCATCTGCTCGCAGTATCTGGGAAGGAAGGATGACAGGGCGGTAAATGAAGCTGCAGGTCAGGTTGTACTCACGGTGACTGCAATCTCGGTATCGATTGCGCTCATCTGCATACTGTTCTGCCGACCGTTGTTGTCTCTGATATTCGGTCAGGTGGCAGAGGATGTAATGCACGATTCTGTAGTGTATTTCCTTATTACAGCAATTTCATTTCCCTGCATAGCCCTATTTAATGCAGGTTCTGCCTTCTTCAGGGCAGGAGGTGAGAGCGGATTCCCTATGAGGATTTCCATTATCTCCAATGTCATCAATATTGCGGGAAATGCCCTGTTCATCTTTGTCTTCCATATGGGAGTTGCAGGGGCGGCTCTGGCGACCCTTATATCGAGGGCATTCTGTATGCTGGTTGTTTTCTATTTTCTCAGAAAGCCGAGGCAGCCGATTGTCATTAGGGATTACTTTAGAATAAGGCCTGATTTCTCCATGATTGTCAGGATTCTGGCAGTGGGAATTCCCTCGGGAATTGAGAATGGAATGTTTCAGTTTGGTAAGCTTGCCATCCAGTCCAGTGTTTCAACCCTTGGAACGGCGGCGATTGCCGCACAGGCCATGACAATTATTTTTGAACAGGTCAACGGAATGGCCGGAATTGGAATCGGAATCGGACTTATGACGCTTGTCGGGCAGTGTATCGGAGCTGGACGCAAGGACCAGGCTTCCTATTATATAGTGAAGACAACGCTTTGGGCGTGGGTCATCACGATTGTTTCCTGCATCCTTGTCTACATTATTGCAAGGCCTGTGTGCGTGCTCGCGGGAATGGAGAGCGAGAGTATTGCAATCTGCATGAATATGACCTTCTGGATTACGGTATACAAGCCGTTTCCCTGGACCCTTGCCTTCATCCCTGCCTATGGTCTCAGGGCGGCCGGGGATGTTAAGTTCTCGATGACAGCTTCGACTCTTACAATGTGGCTGTGCAGGGTATCTATCTGTATATACCTCATCCGGTTTGCCGGTTTTGGCCCGATTGCGGTATGGATTGCGATGTTCGTGGACTGGACGCTGAGAAGCATTATTTTCACCTGGAGATATTTCAGTGGAAAATGGGCTGAAATCAAGGTTATTTAGGTGTTTTACAATTCAATAAAAAGTGTTATAATAATCGATATATGGATATTGAAAGACGAAAACGCATTAATCGAATAAAGAAGATCATCATGGCAATGATAACGTGCGCTATTTTAATTCCGTGCGTGATATGTGTCTTTCTGGCAATTAAGGTCTCAGACCTTAAGAAGCAGCTTGCTGATTCGCAGGCGATGGTTGAGAGTCAGGCACAGGCCATGTCGATGCTGACAGTTACGCTTCCGGATGCTATGGACGTGGCTGCGGTGAATGAGGGTGGTGAGCTTCAGGGAGATGAGGGTAGTCAGGAGAATGTGAACCCGTTCGCTGAGTCGACACTCCTGGAAGTGCCCGATGACCTTGACGAGACGGACCCGTATTACATCTACCTGACCTTTGATGACGGTCCAAGCTCCAACACAGAACAGATTCTCAGGATTCTCCGTGAGTATGGTGTGAAGGCCACATTTTTTGTCAATGGACGTGAGGATGAGGAGAGTATGCAGCTGTATGGCGAGATAGCGCAGGCAGGACATACTCTTGGAATGCATTCATATTCCCATGACTACAAGACGCTTTATGCTTCGGGCGAGGCTTTCACGGAAGATCTTGCCAATATCAGGATGCTTGTCGAGAACGCATCAGGCACGGACTGTGTGTACTACAGATTCCCTGGGGGGACCAGTAACACGGCGGCTTCAGGCGAGGAGATGAGCGAATATATTGAGATACTTCATGCCAACGGCATTGAGTATATAGACTGGAATGTTGATTCTGGTGACGGTTCCGGAAAGGGACTTTCGGCAGATGACATTGTGGACAATGTGTTTAAGAATTTTGGGCGCTTTCACACCAATGTTGTGCTGATGCATGATGGACCCGGTCATGAGACCACCGTCGAGGCACTGCCGCTTATCATTGAGCGCGCACGAAATATGGGGGCACAGCTCCTTCCGATTACGGAGAGCACTGTTCCTATCCAGCATCTTGCTGAATAATATTTGAAAGGAGACAATGATGAGCTTTTTTAAGGATTTCAAGGAAGATTTATCACAGGCTGTGAGTGAACTGTTGCCTGAGAACATCAGAGAGGAAGAGATTCCTGCTGAGGAAATTGCTGCAGAAGCTGTTGCAGAGCCTGTACCTGAGGAAGATTCAGATGATATCAGCGGGCTGCTCTCTGGACTCGATGATTTTTCCCAGCAGAAGACAGAATCGGAGAGTGATGATATTTTACCTGAGATAGACATGAAGGCGGTTGAGGACATCCTCAATGCACAGGTTATGGAGGAGACTCCCGAGGTAGAGGAGATTCCTGAAGAGCCGGCAGCTGCAGCTGAGGAGATACCTGAGATTGTAGAGGAAACTATAGAGGAGCCTGTTGAGGAAATCGCAGAGGAGCCAGTGGCAGAAGAGATTCCCGAGGTGGCTGTAGAGCCAGTGGCAGAAGAAACTCCCGAGGTGGCAGTAGAGCCAGTGGCAGAGGAGATTCCTGAGGAGCCAGTGGCAGCAGAGCCTGCGGCAGAAATTACTGAAAATAAGACAGAAGAGGATAATACAATGAGTGAGATGGAGAATTTTGCAAATGAGCCCGCAACTGATGAGAATGGTATCATCACTGAGGGCATGACAATCAATGGTGATGTTATTTCAAAGGGAAGCCTTGAGGTTCTCGGCTGCGTAAAGGGTAACATCGAGGTTAGAGGAAAGCTTGATATTTCCGGAACAATCAATGGTAATTCAAAGGCTGCTGAGATTTTCGCTGATTCAGCTAAGATTACTGGAGAGGTGGAGTCACTCGGTTCTGTTAAGATTGGCCAGAGCACAGTAGTTGTCGGCAATATCTCTGCTACATCTGCAGTTATCGCAGGTGCTGTAAAGGGTGACATCGATGTTCACGGTCCTGTTATCATCGACACATCAGCGATCGTTATGGGCAACATCAAGTCAAAGAGCGTTCAGATCAACAATGGTGCTGTTATCGAGGGTCACTGCTCTCAGTGCTATGCCGAAGTATCACCTACTTCATTCTTTAACGATTTCAAGTAAATCGGAGGAGGTTCATTGTGAAGAGAATTCTTTTAAAGCTTTCCGGCGAGGCACTTGCCGGCGACAAGCATACTGGATTTGATGAGGCTACCTGCCAGATGGTTGCCCGCCAGGTGAAAAAAATTACGGACGACGGAGTTCAGGTCGGTATTGTTATTGGCGGCGGCAATTTCTGGAGAGGCCGCTCAAGCAAAAATATCGACAGGACAAAGGCGGACCAGATTGGAATGCTTGCAACTATCATGAACTGCATCTATGTTTCTGAGATTTTCAGGTCTGAGGGAATGACAACAGAGATTCTCACTCCCTTTGAGTGCGGCTCGTTTACCAAGCTATTCTCCAAGGACAGGGCAAACAAGTATTTTGGCAGGGGCAATGTAGTATTCTTTGCTGGAGGAACCGGACACCCTTATTTTTCAACAGATACAGGCGTACTCCTCAGGGCGATTGAGGTCGACGCGGATGCAATCCTTCTTGCTAAGGCTGTTGATGGTGTTTATGATTCTGATCCCAGGACTAATCCTGACGCCAAGAAGTATGACGAGGTTTCAATCCAGGAGGTTATCGATAAGAAGCTTCAGGTGGTTGACCTTGCGGCATCCATTCTTGCAATGGAGAACAAGATGCCAATGCTGGTATTCTCCCTCAATGAGGAGAACAGCATTGTCAATACGATGATGGGTAAGTTTAACGGTACAAAAGTTACAGCAGATTAAGCTGATTGAAAAGGAGAAAGTATATGAACGAGAAGTTAAGCCAGTTTGAAGTAAAGATGGGTAAGACATATGAGAATCTTGTGGGTGAGTATGGTGCAATCAGAGCAGGACGCGCCAATCCCAAGATCCTTGACAGACTCAGGGTTGATTACTACGGAACACCTACTCCTGTTCAGCAGGTTGGTAACGTATCAGTTCCCGAGCCCAGAATGATTGTCATCCAGCCTTGGGACAAGTCACTTCTTAAGGCTCTTGAGAAGGCTATTCTCACAAGCGATATCGGAATCAATCCTTCAAATGATGGTACCTGCATCCGTCTTGTGTTCCCTGAGCTTACAGAGGAGAGACGTAAGGAGCTCGTTAAGGACGTTAAGAAGAAGGGTGAGGCTGCCAAGGTAGCAACAAGAAACATTCGCCGTGATGGTAATGATTATCTCAAGAAGCTCGGCAAGACTGAGGATATTTCTGAGGACGAGATCAAGGATCTTGAGGATGAGCTTCAGAAGCTTACAGACAAGGCTATCAAGAATATCGATAAGCTCATCGAGGAGAAGTCTTCAGAGATCATGACAGTGTAACGTTATCTTAACGAAAGAATTGCGAAGCAATTATTGGGTTTTGAATCTGTAAGAATTAATTTTTTATAAAAAATATTTAGCCAGGGACGTATTTGGGATATAATGACCATGATACGTTCTTGGCATGTTTTATATAATACAATGTTGCGAGTCTGAAGGAGGTTACCATGCTCGAAGAAGGAATTAAGATACCGCAGCACGTGGCGATAATACTGGATGGCAACGGCCGCTGGGCCAAGTCCAAGGGAATGCCCCGCAACTACGGTCACACGATGGGCGCCAAAAATGTGGAGGTCATCTGTGAGCAGGCCTACAAGATGGGAATAAAATATCTGACCGTTTATGCCTTTTCAACGGAGAACTGGTCTCGACCTGATGATGAGGTCAGTGCCCTTATGAAGCTTCTTCGCAACTATCTGAAGACCTGCCTTAAGACTGCCGAGAAGAACCGTATGTGTGTAAAAATCATAGGGGACAAGTCGCGGCTTGACAAGGACCTTCAGGACTCCATTGCCGAGCTTGAGGATTTCTCGAAGGATATGGATGGACTGCATTTCCAGGTCGCACTCAACTATGGAAGCCAGGATGAGATGC
>DCHL01000088.1 GCA_002317595.1 Lachnospiraceae bacterium UBA1753
CCTCTCACGTATTGGCTCTTCCCACCACTTCCCTCCCAGCCTATACACCCAGGAAACTTCTCAAGTATTGGCTCTTCCCTCAACTTTCCTCCGCCACCTTACCATCCCCACACAAGTTGTGAATATCCTTCCACCGCAAAGTATTCCAACTTAAGTGGCGATGTTGTATAATTGGAATAGTGTCGCATGGTATAAGTGCAAGAGCGAAAGAGAGGAAATACGATGGCCAATAATACAGACCAGATCAGAATAGTCCAGGAGACAGTTGCAGGTAAGGAGATTACCTTTGCACACATTATGGGTGGACCGGCTCCCGTAATATATCAGAAGCTTGGCCTCAATCCTCAGATTGACTACCGCTCTTCTGCAATCGGTATCATGAACATGACACCTCCTGAATCCGCGGTTATCGCATCCGACATCGCAGTCAAGAGTGGCGATGTGTACCTCGGATTTGCCGACAGATTCACAGGAACCCTCATCATCACCGGTGAACTTTCCGATGTCGAGTCAGCCATGACAGAGATTGTAAATTACTTCAGGGACGAGCTTGAATATGTTGTCTGCAAGATAACCAAGCGATAACAGATCACTGAGTGATAGCAGAATCACTTAAGGATTAACAAATCACTGCAGGGTAGCAGGATCACTTAAGGATGTACGAATCACTGCAGAGTAGCAGAATCACTTAAGGATTAACGAATCACTGAAGGGTAGCAGATCACCGGGAGGCAATGAGCGGCTATGATTAAAATGACCAGGGAAGAGCTGCTAGAGCGCATCTTCCAATCAGACTTTGAGAGTCTAAAGGGTCAGACACTTAGAATGACAAGGGTACGAGTACCTGGGAAGGAAGTGTGTCTGGCACACATCATAAATCCAAATGACACAGCAGTGTATCAGAATCTCGGCCTTCACATCGGAGTCCACGAGGGGGAAGACCACACAGGCGAGACCATCGGCATGATCCGCTTCACTCCCTGGGAGGCAGTTGTTGTTGCCGCAGACACAGCGCTTAAGGCTGCTGACGTAGAGATTGGTTTCATGGACCGTTTCTGTGGCTCGCTGATTATCACAGGCGGTCATTCACAGGTTCAGACCGCAGTCGAGGAAGTAGTCAGATTTTTCGGAGAAGAGCTTGGTTTTGCAACCTGCGAGGTCAATAGAAGCAGATAATCAATTCATTTTTGAAGATTTTCATTCTATCAATGCAGATTATCAATTAATTAGAGCAAATTATCATTCTATTTGAGCAATTTATCATTTAATTAGAGCAGATTATCACTTAATCCGAGCAGATTATCATTTAATTAAAGCAATTTATCATTTAATTAGAGCAGATTATCACTTAATCCGAGCAGATTATCATTTAATTAAAGCAATTTATCATTTAATTCATGAAGAAATTATTCCTAATGGGCAGAAGCGAAGCCGGCAAGACATCACTTGTCCAGGCCCTCCGTGGCGAAGAGCTTCACTATGTCAAGACACAGATAACAAAAACAGACGAGGAGCTTATTGATTCTCCTGGCGAGTACGCTGAGTCCAAGCACTTCAGCGTAGGTCTTGCATGCTTTTCATTCGAGGCAGATGCCGTTGCCATAGTGCAGGCAGCCGACGAGCCCTTCAATCTGTTCGGGGCATGTCTCCACACCTTCATCTCCCGCCCTCTCATTGGAGTAATCACGAAACCTGATTCACCCTATGCCAATATCCCGATGATCCGTCTGTGGATGGAGAACGCGGGCTGCGACAGGATTTTTGTCATCAACAATGTCACTGGCGAAGGCATAAGCGAACTCCTCGAGTATCTGAACGAAGACGTAAAGCCCCTCACCCTCGAGGAAGCCATAGAGAGGCAGAGCTGCGGCATAAGCGAGTGGGAGTAAAGCAGCTAACAGATGCAATATGCAAATCACGCAACGAGAAAAAGCAACGAGCAGGTGCAGTTAGCGGAGTAGACATGTCTGTATATATCACGGGTGACCTTCACGGCGACTTCAGCCGTTTTCACACAGATGAATTCAAAAAAACAAGCCCCTCCATCAGGAAGGGCGATTATCTTATCATAACAGGGGACTTCTCTGTCATCGTTGACAGACGCCCTTCTTTTCGTGAGCTTGTAAAAAAATTCCAGGCATCTTCTCTGCCCTTCACAATTCTCTTTATAGACGGCAATCATGAGAATCATGACAGACTTGCAGCCCTGCCCGTTTCCGAGTGGAATGGCGGACTTGTCCACAGGATTACACCGTCAATAATTCATCTCATGCGCGGCCAGATATATACCATTGAAGGGAAAAAATATTTCACCTTCGGCGGTGCCAGGAGCCACGATCTTCCAGAAGGTCCACTCTACAGAGACGACCCCCAGTTCGAGGAAAAACGCGAAGACTTTGAACGCCGTGGCGTATTCTACAGGATAGCTTATGAAGACTGGTGGCCCACCGAGATGCCAACTGATGAAGAGTACGCTGAAGGACTGCGCAATTTAGAGAAGCATGGCGGCGCTGTCGATTACATCATCACACACTGCTGCGCATCCAGCGTACAGGAAAAAATCTACCGCGGCCATTCAGACCCCGATGAACTCACTGAATACCTTGAAGGCATAAGAAGCACGGTATCATTCTCCCACTGGTACTTTGGGCACTACCACTCTGACTCAGAAGTTTCCGAGTCAGAGACCCTAGTTCACAGAAGAATAATATCCTTGTATTCCTGAAGTTTCAATAACTGGCAGGAAAACCTACGCCCTATCTCAGGTAATATATAGCAGCTAAATCTCTGCCCTATCTCAGGTAATATATAGCAGCTAAATCTCTGCCCTATCTCAGGTACTTGCCCAACTGGGCGAAGGCAAGCAGTCCGCAGATACCATCCTCACCATCAGGAAGTTTCTGGTAATTTGCAAAGCTGTAAATCGGGATGAATCTTGCAGATGGATATTTTTTCTCAAACAGTCTCCTCATCCTGCCGAGGACTCCGGCCCTGACAATAACCAGGGTTGCCTCATCATCTTCGGGCAGCATGGTCTCATCTATCTCCCGTCCAACAACTATTTCGCAGCTGATTCCGAGTTCTCCCAAAAGTTTCTCGAGCGAATCTGCATTGAGCTGATTCTCTTCTATCAGGATAATCTTGTCCGTATAGTCATTGACCGGAATCATCGCAGTCTCAGACTCTGTGGTCTGGTCAAAGGTAAGAGTAAATGTAGTTCCCTTTCCAGGAGCAGAACGTACTACCATCTCACCGCCCATCAGCTTAACAAGGCTTCTACAGATGGACAGGTCAAGTCCTGCTGACATATTGTTGCTGTCCCACTTACCATTCCTTCCAAAATAGTTGAAGAATCCATCAATCTCATCCTCCCTGATTCCAGCACCCGTATCAGAGACTGCAAACGTGAGAGATACCTTTCCATATCTTATTCTGGACTGTGCCCTCAGAAGAATATACCCTTCATTTGTGAATCTTATTGCATTATCGAGGAGGATGCCAAGCATCTGCTCAATTCTATGGGCATCTCCATATAATACGCGTGGAAGTCCTGGTGATATCTGAGTTACAAATCTCACCCTCGTGTCATCGACCTTGAGGGCAGCACTCTCAATCAGACGCGACAGAAGTTCCTCGAGATTGTACATCTCATTTTTAATTACCATCTGTCCGGATTCCATCTTCGCAGCATCCAGCATGCTCTCCACAACAGAAAGTAGTTCGTTATTTTTTGAAATGATATCATAAAGCGACTGCGTTGCAGTCTCGTCATTTTCATACAACAGCATTTCGCTGGCGGTTTCGATATTGTACTTTACAACGTTGACAATACTGCTGTTCATGCCCCTGAAGAAGGTCTCCCTCGCCAGGTTGGCACGGTCTGCCTCCTTCTCACTATCTTCCACCTTACGACGGCTCTCCTCAATCTGAGTCTTGTCATTCAGGATAGCAATAACACTGATTACCTCATTGAAACGGTCATAAATCACAGAGCATTTCACCTGACAGATAGAATCGTTCTTCTTGACCAGTACATCTGCGTCAAATTCAGGTGAAAGGTTCACGAACTCACTTTTTATACGCTCAATATCATTTGCGCCAAGTCCGATGACCCAGTCTGAAAGAACCGAACCGACCAGTTCATCCCTCTGTGCATCAAGATATGTACACGCATCATCATTACACTCAGTAATCTCAAATCTGTCATTAAAGGTAACTACAGGAATCGACACCTTCCTGAAGATGAAATCAATCATCTTGCTTCCACTGATAGAAACATCCTTGTACTGACGGAAGTTCTCGTACATAAAGGAAATAGCAATGAAGTTCGCCACGGCAGATGTGGGCAATGCAGGGTATCCCAGCGAAGGAAGCAGGACATCAAAGATCTGTGCCAGCGACACAATGATGCCTGCCCAGACGGCAAAGCGCACCATACGCCGCTCTCTCTTGTACTTAGCGTTCCTCCACCAGCGATGACATATAACAAACCAGATAACTAACAGAATAACAATATATGACTGAAACACATAGTTGCCATGCCAGCTGTTCGCCATGTAGTATCTTCCATAACTCGTATCAACAAATGTAACGGCAGCAGGAAATACCATGCTGAAGAAACAGATTACGGCCCCTGATACAAGCGCAATCTTGAGTGATCTAATATTGAATGCAGTATCACCAGATATCTTAACCAGGTATAGAACCAGCAGTGGACAACAGGTGTATATTCCAAGAAGTGCCACTCCCCTGAAAATATATGCACCCACATTAGTATCAGCAATTCCCATAAGACCAAAGCCGATGCACCACAGACTTCCGGCAAGACATATGGTAAAAAATAATCTTCCGGTGCTGCCCCTGCCGATATTGCCCTCTAGTGACATGACGCCCCTCGCCATATCGATAAGCCCTAATAAAATTAAGAAACCACAAAGTAAAATTGCCACTTTATTCCTCCAAAAAATCCGTCATGATGAAATTATATAACTATTTCACAATATTTGAAATAAAATTGTGTTATATTGGTTTGTATTGGAGGTAGAACATGACATTAAACTTTACTACAATCATTCTCTGCTATATCGCAGCCATCAACCTATTTGGTTTTATCCTTATGGGAATAGATAAATTCAAGGCGATTCACCAGCACTGGAGAATACCCGAATTCAATCTTTTTCTCGTTGCCATCATAGGTGGAAGTATTGGCTCGCTTCTGGGAATGTATACTTTCAGACACAAGACACAGCACCTCTCCTTCGTGATTGGAATGCCACTTATTCTTGTACTTCAGATTGGATTATTAATATGGCTGAAGTTCTACTCACCCTTCAAGATTCTGGTGATGTAGCCCCTCAGCCACAGATTAGCTAGTATAGATTATTTCTTAGAATGTTGCAGCAACTAGATTATTTCCTAAAATGCTGCAACAACTAGATTACTTCTTAGAATGTTACGACAACGCCGCCGTCAGATGCATACAGACTTGTAATGCCCCTTGCCTCAAGAATCAGCGTATCCTTGAACTTTGCCCTTGCAAGGAAATCCAGGCGAAGTTTCTCTGCCCTCTCGGGACAGTTGCACTGGCTTATCATCAGGGTCTTACCCTCGGTCGTGTTATTTTCCAGCATCATATCGATCATTTTAGAAAGTGCCTTATCAATGCCTCGCGCCTGTCCCATCTGAACGATGGTTCCCTCGAGGGTTCCGGCCATGATGGGCTTTATGCTGAGCACATTCGCCACCAGGGCCTTGACCGTTCCGAGTCTTCCGTTCTTGCGAAGTGCCTCAAGAGATTCCAACACGAAGAAGGTTCTTCTCTCATCAATCTTCTTCTCAATTATTTCAACGATCTCTTCAAAAAGAAGTCCCTGCTCCTCGTACTCCCTGATCCAGAAAGCAATCTGGGTCTCACCGCTTGCGGCTGACCTTGAGTTGAACACATGAATCTTCTTCCCCTCGTGCTCTTCCTCGTACATCCTCGCACCAAGTACGGCACTGTTATAGGAACCTGAGAGTTCTGCAGAGAGCGTCACAATGTAGATATGCTCCGCATCTGTATCCATCACATTTGTGTACGCCTCAGGAGATGAACAGTTTGACTTAGGACAGTTGGGACTTGCCGCAGCTCTCCTCAGAAAGTCTTGCTGGTCAAAGGTATCATCATCTATAATATGGTAGTCGTCCACAGTGATACCCATGGGGACGATTGCACACTCGACATTGCTCCTGTACTCCTCTGTGAGTTCACAGCAGCTATCAACAATTACTTTATAACTCAAGTTGGCCTCCGTTCTTTCGTGGCTTAATATAGCGAATGTAGTTTTGATAACTACATCATAAAGCCATTATTACAATTTGTAAAGAACACCCTACGAAATGGAATCAACAAATGAAAACATATAAGATAAAAAACACTGGTCTCTTCATGACCCGTCTTCTCACAAAGGAGGATTTCGATTCCTTTCTCTGCGAGAATGCAAAAATAGTAACCGCAGTCGGATATGAAATTAACGGAAGACTCCACAAGGAATTTTTTCCACAGGAGGAACGCGACTGCCTTGCCGAGGACTTCATCTCCTGGCAGGAACTGCGACAGATATGTTATCAAGTAATAAAGGGGCGCAACACACCCCTCTCTTTCAATATCGTTCTCCGCGCAAGCGCTGCCCTCGGTGCAAAAATTATCGAGGACATTGACACATCACTCACAGACTCTGACATTAGCTCGCTCATCATATCAGTGCGCTACGACGGTTCAGAAATCTCCTGCGTCAGTGCAGTGTCCCTGAATATTTTTTCCATGGATAAATCTGCAGAGCACGCCTGGGATAAGTATGTTGCAGACCTCCTTGCAGCAAACGGCATCGGCTTTGAGGAGATGTAGTTGCCAGCAGCATCGGCTGAGAGATGTAGTTGCCAACAGCATCGGCTGAGAGATGTAGCTGCCAGCAGCATCGGCGTGAGATGCGCTCCTATCGCCAGCTGACCATTCCCACAAGGCTGTACATGAGCACGGACGCTACTGCAAATACTAAAAGCAGCGCCGCTATGTCTCTCGCCACAATTTTTTTACCACACTTCTCCACATACACCCCGATGAACACTGCCTCTGGCAGCAGGACATGGGCTATGTATCTGAAATCCTGGGATGAAAAATTAGGAATCGAAAAACACATGTTGATGATGAATGCGTACGACGCAAGAATGTACACCAGCATGAACACAGTAACCTGCGCATCAAGTAGCTTTCTCCTCACTGTTCCAACTATCGCGACTACCGTCACCACGCAGACAGCGGCTCCCGAGAGAAGCAGCAGCCAGCCGACAAGTGTCGCTCCCGGCGCAACACCCGAGAAATCGGCCTCGCCAAACAGCGATGTCTTAAGGATTGCAAGCGGCACGTTGAATTCATCATAAGCGTTGCCATTTGCCACCATGCATGTAAAGGGTGTCACTTCGCTTCCTGGGAAAAATATTCTCTGCAGCTGTGTCACGCCCTCGATTGGTTCGCCCACCTCAGGTGTGTAGTTAAGCGGCACACCAAATTTCACGAAGTTCCTGATAGGCGACCAGATTCCAATGGGGATGCTGATTACGCCAAAGAGTGCGTACTGCCCAATGAACTTCAGGAATCTGTCCCTTCCAGCAATCAGCTTCCACAGCAGTATAATTCCAAGTGATGGCACAAGAAGCACGGCCGACAGCTTTGTCATCATGGAAAGTCCAAGTGCAAGTGCACAGAGCGAAAGCGAAAGTACCCTTTCATCTTCCATCCACTTCAGGAAAAAATTTACCGATATCATCTGGAGCGCAACGCAGAGCACATCGTTGTTGATACTCCCGGAAAAAATAATAAGTATGGGGTGGAAGGCAAGCAGCAAAAATCCTGCAAAGAAGCCTTCTCCTTCAATCTTTAACTGCTTCAGAATCTTGACGCCGAATATAGTCACCAGACAGCTGTAGAACATCGTGAGCATTTGGACGTTCTCACAGCATCTGTCATAGGAAAAGTAAAGAAATCTTCCCACAAAGGTCTGGAATCTGAGCCAGAGGCCTGCCAGCATGTGATGAAGTGGGGGCTGGAAGTATCCCCAGAAGTCCCTGGGGTCAAAATCTATAAGCCTTATTTTTTCCGCGAAATACTCTATAAATCCGGCCTGTCCGAAGCCTGCTCCGAAGCCGATTACGTCGTGCTGTCTCATCCAGGTCGGCGTGTAGATGATATAATCTGCCCTGATTATCAGGGATACCACGAAGGCGCCGATTATCAGTGCCTCTCTGTTCTTCTTTGCTTTAATGAGGCTGATGATGGTCACCGCGGCCATAAGTGCAAGCATGGCAAGCGTGAGTCGTCTTGGGTAATTGACAATGTAAAACAGGCCCGTCGCCAGGCAGGCAAGGACCGATACAAGAAACGGGACAGCTGCTGCCATCCCGCTTAAATTGTTCTTTTTGTTATTGAGCTGTTCCATCTGCTGCTCCATCTGTAGTGTTCATGGGTAATACCGGAATGACAGGCACGTCCTGTGCAGGAACCGGAGAAGCCGCGTCAGGCTGTGCTGCCTCAGGCTCATTGTTGACGTTGCCATTTCCGTTCCCATTGTCATTTCCGTTATCGAGCGCTGATTCATCGCCCTCCTCAACGTACTCCTTGGCATTCTTGGCATACTCACTTTCAGGAAAGTCCTTCATGACTTTTCTGTAGATTTCATTTGCCTTGGAAATCTGGTCATTTCTTCTGTAGGCATGACCGAGATTATACAGTGCCTCCACGTTTTCAGCATCAAGGTCGCAGGCCTTGGTAAGTGTCTCGATGGCATCCGTGTACTTCTCATCCTTCAGCTGATCAAGTCCCTTCTCCATGTACTGGTTCGATGCCTTCTCTGAAACGTCTTTGTGAAGCATCTCATAGAGACTCTTGAAGGTGTCCGAACTCTCAGAACCTGTGATGTACTGCGCATCGATTTTGCTGAGCGATTCGGCAATCTCAATCACGTCATCAGGGTTCTCCATATATCTCTGTGCTGCATCCATCAGGATATCAGAAGCCTGGATTATTCCATCACTGCCTGTGATATTGGCCATCTGCTTCATGAGTTCGGCATTCTCTGACTCAAGAGCATCTGCCCTCTTCTGGAGCTCGTCCATTGATGCACTCTTCTCAGTGAGCTGATTGCTCACCTCCACCACATCACTATTTGCATTGGACTGTGCTGCGCGAATCCTCGCCGGAAGCACAAGATACCACATGATTGCAAGTCCGATCACAAGTCCGATTATTACGTTCAGCAGTGTTGCAAGCCCTGCGTGTCGCTCTGAATTATTAAGCGGCTGAATAATAGTCTCGTTGCCGCTTCGGTATGTGACGATGTCTTCCTTAATCTTCTTCTGCTTTTTCTTCTTGGCGACAAGCTCGGGACTCATCTCATTGCGTGCAAGAATAGCTTCCTCAATCTCCGCCTCATAAAGAAGTGCAGTCGTATTGTTGGCATCTATTGTCTTCGCCTTGGCAATGCTCCTTGCGGCCCGGTCCCATTCTTCTCCATTGATATAGAGAAGTGCAAGAAGAAGATGTCCCTTAAGCATCTTTGGGTTCATCTTCAGCAGGCTCTTGAGCTGGATGATTGCCAGGTCAAGGCTGTCCTGTCTGCAGTAATCAACTGCAAGATTATATTTTTTAGTAGTCTGACGAATCGCATCCCACTTGCTGGGATTTGACTGAACCGAGTTCAGAAAGTCGTCAGCTATATTTTTCTTAGGCTGGAAGTTCTTGGAGATGACCCATTCACTAATGGCATCCACTGCCTCGCCCATCTCAAAATATACAAGGCCCAGAAGGTTCCTTGCCTCTGTATTGTATTTATTGCATTTAAGACTCTGTCTAAGACTCTCTGCCGCTCCACTCAGGTCACGCACTTTTGCTCTTGCAAGACCTTCGTTATAATAGCGGTTCGATAAGCGGATTATCTTCTTGTAGATTCCCACATCAGCTCCGCAGGCGGTACAGAAATCATTCTCAGACAGGTCACAGCCACAATTATAACATCTCATCTGTGTCTATCCTTATTCCTCTGTATCCTGGTAATCCTGCATCTCCTGATATTCCGGCATTCCCTGGTAATCCTGCATGCCCTGATATTCCGGCATTCCCTGGTAATCCTGCATGCCTTGATAATTCTGCATTCCCTGTACATCCACAGAAGCACCGCCTCTGTACAGCTCCAGCATCAGGTCTGTCAGATCTCTCATATCGTGCTGCTTGATAGCACTTTCAGCCTCATCAACCTCAAGCGAGGGATGAAACTTCTTAAGCTCTTCTTCAAAATCGATCATTATATTACTCCATTATATATATCAGGCACTGCCCAGCCCGTGTATCATCTTCATCATCTTCGTCGTCATCCATCCCAGATGGCGCTTCATTACACTTCTAATGGGCATACCTCACCAATTTGCATACTAAAACAACATAATAATAAACTCACTTAGGGAAAAAATCAATGAAGAATGCATTGAATATTTTGTGAAGTTGGCGGGGTTTTTTGGATATTATCACGATTTCTGCTCGCCCAGCCACGCTCTCGACTCGCTCCGTTGCACTCCTGGCTCTATTGCTTGCTTCTTTGCTTACTTCT
>DCHL01000147.1 GCA_002317595.1 Lachnospiraceae bacterium UBA1753
TCCACAGGACCTCCAGCGCCCCCGTCTATCGCCCTTACGAAGTCCTAAGGGATCCTCTCACGGTGGGTGCCTTGCTACTCTCGGAAATGCAAGCATTTCTTCGGTGATCATCACCCAACAAGTTGGGTGATGACATGCCCCGTCTATCGCTCTCGTCGCTTTTGGCGCTGTTATCATCGGGATTATTGATTTCCTTTGGTTTCCGATGAACAGATACTGCTATACTTCATCGGAATCAGAGGTTTCCTAGGTGTGTCGATGATTCAGGGGTGATAGTATTCATCGGAAATAGAGGTTTCCCGTGGTGTCCGATGATTCAAGACTTCTATATGTCATCGAGTTTCATGATTTTCTGTATTTGTCGATGACTTGTGAGATGCAATGCTTCATCGGGGATATATGATTCCTGTAGTTCCCGATGATTAAGGTGATTTTATGTGTCATCGGGATTATTGGTTTCTTGTGGTTTCCGATGAGCAGATACAGATTTGAGCAGGGGAGAATCAATTAATTCAAGGTGGATTTATCCAGTATTTATCCAGAATTTATCCAGTATTTATCTATGTTTTATCCAAAGCGAAAGGCCCGGGATGGCCTTTTTGTTTTATTAGAGTTGATTTGTATGATGGTATGGAAATATCTAAATCATTATTGTCTGCGTGAGATCATTGTGATACCATAATTCCATGCATGAAATTCATATCTTAAGCGAAGTAAGTAGAGAATTCTACCAACTCTTTGCGCTGCCCGAATGCGGGATAGTCCGATAATTCTATCAGTGAATCCATGCTTTTTACTTATTATTTTTGAAAGCTGGATCTGAAAGAAAGAGGACTCCGGCGGAAAGGAGACGTATGGCGAAACCATATGAGGAACTCGAAATCAGGGATGATTTCATGTATGGGAAGGTGACACAGGACCTTGAACTCACAAGACGGCTTATGGAGATGGCGACAGGCAGGAGAATAGAGAGTATCCGGTTCGCCGAGAACCAGAAAACTGTCATTGCCACAATGGAGGGCAAGGATGTCCGGCTGGATTCCTATGTGGAAGATGGCGAGGGAGTCGTCTATGATATGGAAATGCAGAACAGGGGAACTGAGGACCAGGTGGATAATCCGCAGCTTCCTAAACGCAGTCGTTACTATCAGGGAATGATAGATATCAACATACTGAACGGCAGCGCAAGGTATCAGGAATTAAAGCAGAGTTATGTCATATTCATATGCACCTTTGATCCCTTTGGGAAGAGCCTGAAAAGGTATACCTTTGAAAATATTTGTCTTGAGAATTCTCAAATAAGGCTTGGAGATAAGGCGACAAAGATATTTTTTAACACAAAAGGGACTGAGACGGGGGCGTGTATGATAACGGATTCGCAGGAAGCATTTTTGCGGTATGTGGAGACGGGGGAAACGAGTGATGAACTGACAAGAATGCTGGACCAGAAGGTGTGTGATGTTCGTCTGAATAAGAGATGGAGACGGGAATACATGAAAGAATTGATTGTGATGCAGGAATGCGAAGACAGAGGACTTAAGCGGGGAATCGAACAAGGGATTAAGCAGGGCATCGAGCAAGGGATAGAGCAGGGAATCGAACAAGGGATAGAGCGGGGAATCGAACAAGGGATAGAGCTGGGGCGCAGGGAAAGCTGCGTAGCGATGCTTCGGGATAATGTTGATATTGAGGTGATTGCTAAGTACACAGGACTTTCTGTAGAATCAATCCTGGCATATAAAACAGAGTTGGATTTATAAGACCTTTGTCAACGTGGAGGAATACGGATATGGATAGAGAAATGGAATGTGAAATATATCCGTATAATATTAGTAAACAAGAACTGTGTGCAGTAATCATTATTATTGTGCCGTTTGTCCTTATGATAAAAATATAGCAGCAACAGACTATTTATTGCAAAAAAGCGACTGTATAAATAGGGGGCGTTGATGTATGGGTTGGAAAATTCGAAATCTGTTTGTTTCATATTTTTTATGCATAATCATGGTGCTCGGCATGGTGCGGCCTGCGTGTGCAAGTGAAATCGCGCACACGGATAGACAGGTGATTGTATATTATCCTAACTGGTATCTGGAAGAGAAAAGTGCGGATGAGGGGGGAGAAGTCGGCAGCATCCCGTGGGATTCTGTCACTATTATCAATCACGCATTTTTTACGCCGTATCCTGACGGGGATTCCACGGAATCATCTTTTGAACGAAAAAAGAAAAATCTCCCAGCGAGGACGGAATTTAAGTGTGTTTCTACGCGGCCTGAGGAGGATTTTGAGGACCAGACGAGGTCACAGTTCAATGACTTGCCGCGAAATCACTTTGTTCAGTATGAAAAATATGCAAAGGATTATCCTGATGTGAAAATCATGATTTCTGTTGGGGGAGCAACAAACAGTGGCTTCTTCTCAGAAATGTGCCATACATCGGAAGGTAGAGAGAGCTTTACCGCCAGCCTTGTGGAGCTGATGCAGGAGTATCCGTTTATCAGCGGAATTGACTTGGACTGGGAATTTCCCGCAGGAAGTATGGATGGTGAGAGGCAGTCGGAAGGTGAAGGCGATGAAGGCTGTCCTATCTGGGAATCCGCTTCCGATGACAATCGGAACTTTTCGCTTCTGTTGGCGGAGATGAGAGAGGCCTTTGACGAAAAATTTGGCGAAGGAGACAAATTAATTACCGCGTGCGCTTCGGGTTCCATTGACTGGGTTCTGCCCTGTCAGCAGTGGGAAGACTTTGCACAGCACCTTAACTATATCAATATAATGTCATATGATCTTGCCGGAACCTGGGATGGAGTGACCGGACATCACTCACCTGAAAATAAGACGGAGGATGTAATCAATTATTTTTTGACAAAAGGAATTGCGCCACAAATGCTCTGTATAGGCTCACCGATGTATCCAATCTGGTTCAAAATGAAAGGGAAAAAGATACCGGACGCGGTGGTTGGGGCAAGAATCGTTGCAGGTGCTAAGCTGCCGGGTGCCCTTGGGGACATTTCGGCAACGCAGCAGCTTGAAAGCGAATGCGTCACCGGGTACACATATGCGATGGATGACGGCTATGCTGCAATGGGTGAGAGATTTGACCATAGTAGCAATGGTTCCAGGACTGGATGGAATGCGGACTTTGACGAAGAAGCGGGGGCTGCTTACCTGTATAACAACAATCCGAAGTCGAAGTATTATAAGTGGTTTGCTTCATATGAAAATCCGCTGAGCCTGCAGCGCAAACTGAATTTAATCCTGAGTTATGACCTGGCTGGAATTATCGTTTGGGAGTCCACGCTGGATACTAAAGAGCATCTGATGCTGAATCATATGGCTGCGGGGCTTGCGACGGATAAGTATACAACGGTGCTTGCTTATGATGCGAATGGCGGAGAGGGAGCACCGCCGGAGCAGTTTGAGCGGGTCACTTATCCTGATACAGAAGCAACGTTTTCCATTTCACCAATCATTCCGACACGATGGGGATACTCGTTTGAGGGCTGGTATACTGGCAAAGAGGACGGAATGAGGGTCGAAGACACAATTAGTGTCGGGGAGAATGAAAAGAAAGAGAATCAGGCGGCAACAATATATGCGCATTGGAGTAGAATCGAACCGACGATAATATATGCGGCAGTTAATCAGAAGATACCGCTGACGCAGGAGGATTTCCATACCGAGGAGCCAATTGCAAAATTCGTACCGTCTAAAAAAAGGAACATTACGATTTCTTCGGGGGGAGTGCTGAAGGCAAAGCGCAGTGGCGATGTAGAGGTTATAGCCTACAGGCGTAATGGGAAAAAATATGAGCCAATAGGTGCATCGTGTATTGTTAAGGTGATTAAACCGAGACTTTCGAAGGCGACATTGGTTGAATGCGGTCAGAGGCTGAATCCAGATGTTCTTCTTCAAAATGACGAATACAAGCCGACGAAGTGGACTTCTTCGAATGAAAGAATTGTTTCTGTTGACCGTGAGACAGGAGAACTGGTTGCGCTAAAATCAGGAAGGGTAAAGCTTACGGCTTATTTTGGAAGCGGAAAGATGGCGGCAAGGTATAGGACTACCATTACGGTAAAGCTGTCAAGTCTATGAAAAACCTACTGTATCGTAGGCGGAGTAATATTCAAGGGGAAATGAGGTGGAAGATTTGGAACTATTAACGGAAAGATTATTTTTGCGTGAAATGAGTATGGATGACTATGATGCGCTGTATGCAGTGCTGGCTGACTCGGATATTATGCAGCACTATCCATATTCTTTTGACGAGAAGCGTGTGCGTGACTGGATTGACAGGAACGTGCAGCGGTATAGGACCTTTGGCTTCGGACTGTGGGCAGTGTGCCTTAAGGAAACTGGAGAAATGATCGGCGACTGTGGTCTTACCATGCAGAATATCGGTGGCGTGATTAAGCCCGAGATAGGGTACCACATCAGGCATGATATGCAGAGGAAGGGTTTTGCCAAGGAGGCGGCAGTGTGCGTTCGGGACTGGACGTTTGAGAACCTGCCCTTCGGGGAGATATATTCGTATATGAAGTACACAAATGAGCCTTCGGCAAGGTCTGCCATGTCATGGGGATGCAAGTTCGCCTACGAATTTGAGGATGATGTGAACGAAATCACCAAGGTGTTCTGCATCACAAGAGAAGACTGGGAATGCCTGATCTCCAATAAATAGCATGGAAGCAAAATAACATGGGATGCATGATTCAAAGAAATAACCTGTTGACAAAGATGCCAATCTACTGTACTATATCTTTTGTTGGCGACAGCCGATGCAATGCGATAGTGGCGTAGTTGGTAACGCGCGACCTTGCCAAGGTCGAGACCGCGGGTTCGAGCCCCGTCTATCGCTCTAAGAACGCTAAAAAGACCATCCGTGAAGGATGGTCTTTTTGCGTTGTGGGGCGCCGGCGGCGCCCCACGAAGTCCTAAGGGATACTCCCACTTCGTGGGCCCCTCCTTCTCTCGGAAATGCAAGCATTTCCTCGGTGATCATCACCCAACAAGTTGGGTGATGACATGCCCCGTCTATCGCTCTTGTCGCTTTTGGTGCTGTTATCATCGGGATTATAGGTTTACTTTGGTTCGCGATGAAGTCTGGGGCTATGTTTCATCGGGGTTATGGTTTTCGGCTTTTTTCGATGAAAATAGACAGTTATGTTTCATCGGGATTAGAGGTTTCTTAGGATAGTCGATGATTTAGGGGCGATAGCTTTCATCGGAATTAAAGGTTTCCCGTGTTGTCCGATGATTCAAGACTTTTATATGTCATCGAGGTTCATGCTTTCCTGTATTTGCCGATGACTTGTGAGCTGTAATGCTTCATCGGGAATATATGATTCCTGTGGTTATCGATGAAGGCTGGGACTATGGTTTATTGTCTATATCTCTTTTGAAGTTCTCAGAAATGCAAGCATTTCTTCTGTGATCATCACCCAACAAGTTGGGTGATAGTGGAATTAATAGGTGATGATCTGTTTGGATAATGTCATAGAAATCGTCCCTATGGCTCGTGAGGACCGTTCTATCCTGTGTGCGGACGTAGCCTGTGTGGGGTGCCATATTTTGTGGCGGCCTTGTTTTTCCCAGTTATTGTTAGACCTTTTATTTAAAATGTCGTACAATGTATTATAAATCAAGATAACCCCTGAGCTTTAGCTGTGGGGGAATCTTGCAGCTTCGGGGTACACCCCGAAGCGTGCTGCGAAGTACTGAAAATATTTGAAGGAAGAAAATGCTATGGACAGTGTACAGAATTTACAGGCACAGCAGATAAATATTAATAAGGCTGGCGAGCCAGTTGTGGTTGAGACCGAGGAAGAGAGGAGACGCAAGGCTCTTGAGGCGGCTGCAAAGGAATCTGAACTTAGGCGGGAAGCATTTCGTGCAGACGGAAAGTATATCGCCCAAAAGAGGGCAGAGGTCATGCGCGATTCCTTTACTACGGAGAAGGCCGCAAAGCATGTGGACGAGATGCTGAAGGTCCTTGATAAGATATCAAAGGATGCTGGCAACACAATGTTTGTCTCAAAGAAGGATCTTGGACTCCGTATTCAGAGCATTATGCAGGTCTACGAGGTTGAGATTGGCATTGCCGGAACGGTTGGAAAGAGAGCCGTAAAAATTCGCGAGTACAAGGAAAAATATGAGCGTCTCATGAATGAGGATATGCTCGATGATAATGAAAAGGCTCTCGATAAGAGCATTGAGTCGATATCAGAATCCATGATGGAGAAGAATGATGATTCTGTGGATGAAGATGCTGATACAAGTGTGGACAACACACTTTCAGCAGCTACGATGATGGGCGTGCGTGAGATTGACAGATGGATGCTGAGACATATGCATGAGACCGGTCTTACAGAAAATGACAAGTTCGCATTTGTATCAATGATGTTAAAGCGTCCCGCAAGAGAGCGTCTTTACATGTACTATGTTATTGAGAAGCAGCGCCGACATAAGCCGATGGCTTCTGACGTGGTTGAATCGCAGCTGTCATATGTTCCTGACAAGGATGCGTTTGTAAAGCAGATGAAGATGTCCTTCATCAGAATCTTCAGACGGGCGGCAAATGGAAGCATATATTGGGATAAACTCTCTGACGCATATGGACAGCTTGAGCATGTGAGACCCGCCATCCAGAAGTATTCAAAGATTGATCAGAATGGCACAAAGAAAGGCGCAATGCGAACAGGTGATATACTTACCGCCTATGCAGATGCCCACAAAGGCCCTGTGAATACTAAAAAATTCAGAGAACTCGAGGCGGCTATCAAGGTGCGTAACAAAAAACTTGATGAGCGAGATGTGGCGCTTGTTGCCTTCAAGGATTCACTGGTTGAGTTTAAGAAGAAAAAGATGATTGCCGATACTGCCTGGGTAGGTAAGCAGAGGAAGAGAGATGCTGCCACTGCTGCAGCTAAAAGTGCACATAAAAGGCTTCAGGAACTTATTGATGCGGATACAATCGTTGGTGCTATTGAGCAGTATATTAAGACTGGAGATGCAGAAGATCTTACTGAACACCTCAAGGATGGAAATGATCCTGTATCTGAGGACGGATTTGACAGACTTGAGGATGTTACTGATGTGGGTGATACCGTGGTATCGCAGGTCGGTTATGCGTTTTCTGCAGTACATGACCCGATTGTTGAGTATGCGGATAAATTGCTGGAGAACGATTCTCAGTTCCTTGGACTTACAAGGTCCAAGCTTGCAAAAATCAGTGTTGCCAATGTGTCGGCCCTTTCGGTCCTTGCAGTCTCAAGCCTTATCAGCACAATTTCCATGATTAAGGAGCTGCACGATGGTCCGGCACAGATGGGCGGAGATATCGCTGCTGCAACTGCAGACCTGATTTCACAGATTGCATCAACTGTTGAATCAGGACTGTCCGTGTTCAACGCAGGACAGGAAGTGGCAACAGCCTTTGAGGCAGCTGCCGAGACTGTGGAGAATCTCGCTGAGGAAATCTCTGAGGCGGCAGGAGAGTCCCTTTCTACAGCGGAAACAGTTGCTGGTTATCTTGGTATTGGAACTGCTTCAGTTGCTCTTGTAGCCAATTCAGCAGTTATGATAAACAGCGGAGCGAACAGAAGCTATGTTACTAAATCTGAGTCCGCTTTTGAACAGAAGAGATTCCAGGAACTCAATGACAGAATCGCGAACGAGGAGTCAGAGGAAGAGGAGAAGGCAAGACTTCGCCGTGAAAAATATGAGGATAGTCTGATTAAGCATCAGAGACGTGTTCTCAAGGAGGAGCAGAAGAGTACGGCAATTGACATGTTCAGTAATGCCTCACTGCTTGGTGCTTCGCTTACTGGTGGAATTATCACGGTCCTCACGGCTGGAGTGCTCTCTCCGGTTTTGGCAGGTGTCAGTGTTGGAATCTGTATTTTTTCAACAATCAGAAGTTCAATTAAGGCACGCAGACAGAAGAGGGATGCCGTTGATGATTATCTTGGAATTGCAGAAGATAATTGTGATGTCTTAAATACCGCGTTCCAGAGTTATATTAAGAATACGGTCCTCGAGGGAGAGAATGAGACTCTTGAGGCTAAGTATCTTGGAATGAAGGATAAGGATAAGAAAAAGTTTGAGAAGCTGACCAAGAGTCATCTTCGCACTGCAATTCGAAATGAGGCCATGGCCAAGCTTGGATGCGCGAGCAAGGCGGCATTATTTGATAATATTATGGAGAAATACGGCGACATGATCTATGAAGGTGCATTCATGGATGGTGAGAATCTGATTACGGATCCGGCGGTTCTTACAGACCCTAAGCATTTGCCGTACGTAAATCTTATCAAGAGTCTGGGACTCAAGATTAAGGTGACGGATGCGGGAATCCTGCCTACAAAGGAAGCAATTGTTGGAAAACTTCAGGGATAAAAGGGAATGGTGAAATAGAATGAGTTTACAGAAGAATGTATTAATGTCAGTTGCAGAATCGTTTAACAGTGAATATATTCCGGCAGTATTCAGGGAAAAGAGTGAGGGCGGTGTCCCAATGGATATGGTATCGCTCCTTTACACTGAGTATGGCAGTGGAGACAGGGAAGCGGGTGTTGATCTCTTCTTCCTGCCAATTCCTGCAGCCAGCGAGGATATTCAGTATTTTGCAGTTGTGATTAATATTGCAGAGGGCATTGATCCCTCATATAAGGAGGGTCTCAGAAGCGTGCTCGGCACCCTGAACTTCCTGACTCCCTTTGGAACTTATGCATGCAGTCTTGAGGGAACAGCAGTTTTCTTTAAGCTGGTGACTCCGCTTCCTGCGGACCTTGCTGAGGAACAGCTTCTTAAGCAGGTCAATATCCTCACTGCTAATTCACTGGATGTGGCAGAGGGATTTGTAGGTCTTCTTCAGAAATTCGTGAAGGGCGAGGCGACTCTTGCTGATTTTGAGAGTCTTATGTAATTGAAGCTGTTTTGATATGAAGAAGGAAAAGGCGTTCTTTCATCTGCCAGGACTCTTTGAGTTCTACGAATTGTATAGTATGTTTCTGCCGCTATTCAGAGAGCATCGTGAATATTTTTACGACTGGTGTGAAATCGGCTCCATATATGGTGCTCCCATGGGGTGTCTTTGGGGCGGTGGAAGAGTGTCGACTGCTACGGTCAGCGCAGAGCAGGTGCTGTCGCTCGTGCGGGAATACGGGATTTCTGCGCGGCTTACCTTCAGCAACTCGCTTCTTGAGGGACAGCACCTTGGTGATAAGAAATGCAATGAGCTCTGTGCACTGTTTGAGCACGGCGTTTCAGGGAATGGCGAGCGGGGGATCTTAGGGAACTGTGAGCAGAACATTTCAAGGAGCTGCGTTCAAAACGGCGTCATAGTTCACTCGGAACTGCTTCTGGAGCACATAAGGCGTCACTACCCTGGACTCTACCTGGTGTCTTCCACCACGAAGGTGCTGACGGAGGTTGAGGAGCTTATTGCTGAGGCACGGCGTGAGGAATTTAAGTATGTGGTGCCTGATTTCAGGTTGAACAGAAGATTGGCTGAGCTTGCTGAGATTCATGAAGGCATCGATGGTGAACTGCCTGAAGCCCTCAGAGAGGGAATATCTGAAGGGAACGAGAAGAATCTCTCTTCTGAAATTAGGGACAAGCTTGAGTTTCTGTGCAACGAGTGCTGTTATTTTGGGTGCAGTGAGCGCCGCAGGTGCTATGAGGATGTGAGCCTTAAGAACCTGGGAGTTGATGGCGAGGAGCACATCTGCAGGGCGCCTCATGGTAATAAGGGGTATCGTTTCTCGGATGCAATGAAGAATCCTGGTTTTATCAGCAGGGATGACATCGTTGACACATATCTTCCACTGGGATTTTCAAATTTCAAGATTGAAGGGCGAGGGCTTGGAAGTGCGCTGGTTCTGGAGTTCCTGCTTTATTATCTGACGAAACCCGAGTATCAGCTTAAGGTCAGGGAAGAAATCTATCTTGACAGCATGCTGGACCTGTTCTGACTCGATTTTTGAAATATTTTCATTTTATAATGAAAAACTCCTATTTTGTGATGGAATTATGTTATTATTGAGAAGTGAACCTGGCGTTTTCTGGAGGATGGTATGGCGAATTATTTTTACTTTACAATCAGCATAATTGCATTGCTTGTTCATTCGATGATGAATTATGATCATTTTCAGGAACGGCCGGATGCAGAGCAGACACCTGATAGAAAGTATCAGTTTTATCTTAAGTCGGTATTTTTCTATTTAATTGCAGAGGCTTTTCGTGCCGTGTTTACGGAAATCGGAAATATCCCTCTTCTGGTTTTGGATACTATAGCAATTTACATTTTTATGGCCATTTCGGTAGTGTGTGGCTGCCAGTATGTGGCAAAATATCTGGGACTTAGTGGCACTGGAGAGAAAATACTCAGGGTGTTCGGCAATGTTTTTTTTGCAGTAGATGCAATCGGTCTTATAGTAAATCATTTTATTCCCATTTTTTTCAGAATAGAGAAGGATATGTCCTACGCGCCGGGTAGGTATAGGTATGTGGTGTTCGGGATTCTTATCCTGCTGTATCTCATGTTGACATTTTATGGTCATTCTGTGGCTGTGCATTCTGAGGGTCATGACAAAATCAGGAGCAGGGCTGTTTGTATGTATTCTGCCTTGACTGTGGTTTTCATTGTGCTTCAGACATTCTTCCCGACGTTTCCAATGTATACCATTGGTCTTTTGCTTGGGAACTGTTATTTCCATGTGTTTATCCGTGAGGATGAGAGAAATGAATACAGGAAGAGGCTTCAGTCAGTTAATGAGGAACTCCGTAGGGTGAATGAGATCCAGGAATCTCAGATAGAGGAGATTACAGAGCTGAATGCAAGCCTTCAGCAGAAGCAGGCGATGCTTGAGGAGGCTGCTGCAGAGCAGGAGGCCCAGATTGAGGAAATCACAGCCCTGAACACAAACCTTCAGGAACAGCAGACGATGCTTGAGGAGTCGACATCAGAGCAGGAGGCTCAGATTGAGGAGATTACAGCCCTCAATGATGAACTTGAAAACAGGCGTTCAGAGGTTGAGCAGGTGCTGGTAGACCTCGCTGAGCAGAATGATATCATTGCAAATGTCGGACTTGGAATATGGCATATATATATTAAAGATGACGAGAAGTGTCGATTACGAGGCAACAGAAAGATGCTGGAACTTCTCGGAATATCTGACAATGAGCTGACCGAGGAAGAACTGTATGATTTCTGGATTTCCCGTGTTGCACCTGAGTCTATGCCTTCCGTGGACCGCAGCGTTCAGGAAATTCTCAGCGGCTTGTTTTCTGAAAACACATATCAATGGAATCATCCTACAAAGGGTCTGATTTATGTCAGATGCGGCGGAACGATGACTACACTTGAGGATGGAACAAAGGTGCTTCGTGGATGCCATTCTGATGTCACCAATATTGTTCTCGATGAGCAGAATAAGAAGAGGGAACTCTTTGAGGCAAGAGAACTTGCTGAGATAGCGAGCCATTCAAAGTCCATGTTCCTCAGCAATATGTCTCACGACATAAGGACTCCGATGAATGCAATCCTTGGATTTACGGAGCTTATTGAGAAGGAAAAAAATAATCCAGAGGTCATCTCTGAATATATTAAGAAAATCAGGGGCTCGGGAGATTACCTTCTCACTATCATCAACAATATTCTTGATATGGCGAGAATTGACAGTGGAAGCGTTGGTGTTGATGACGATTTTATGGATCTTTCGGATGAAGAGGCAAGTGTTGCTCCAATTTTTGAGGCACTTATCAAGGAAAAGAAGATACACTTTACTGCTCAGACTACGGTACAGCATTTCTACATCCTGGGGGACTATGCCAAGACGCGCCAGATTACCGTCAACCTGTTGAGCAATGCCATTAAATATACCCCTGAGGGCGGCAGTGTCAGGATGGAGATGAATGAACTTCCCTGCGACAGAGAGGGATATGCGAATTATGAACTCGTTGTTTCTGACTCTGGAATCGGAATGAGTGAGGAGTTTATAGAACATATTTTTGACTACTTCAGTCGAGAGAGAAATACTACAGAAAGTAAGGTCATCGGAACCGGTCTTGGAATGTCAATTGTCAAGAAACTGGTGGACCTTCTGGGTGGGACTATTCAGATCGAGAGTGGACTTGGGGTCGGCTCAACAATTAAGGTTACGATTCCACATAGAATTATTGATAATCCTGAGGAATATATCAAAGAAGAAAAAGAATCACGTGTTAATTCTGATATTCTTAAGGGAAAAAGAATACTTCTGGCAGAGGACAACGACCTTAATGCGGAAATTGCCAAGGCGGTTCTGGAGGAACTGGGATGCATCGTGGAACATGCCTGGGATGGCGTTGAGTGCGTTGATATGCTTGGACGGTCTGACGCAGGGTATTATGACCTGATTCTGATGGATATTCAGATGCCCAATGTCGATGGTTATTCCGCGACTGAGAAGATTCGAAACATGGCAGATTCAGTCAAGTCTCAGATTCCTATCATTGCGATGACTGCGAACGCCTTCGAGGAGGATAAGCAGAGTGCTTATGCTGCAGGAATGAACGGTCACATTGCAAAGCCTTTCAGGGTCGGAGACCTAACGGAGTCGATTGGCAGCGTGTTCGAATAATAAGAGATTAAATTTGGGAATTCAATAACTCGAAAAAGTAAAGGGAAAACTTTTTCGGGTTTGAATTCCCTTTTTGTTTGTGATATTATTTATATATTATTATGCATTTCGGTAGAAAATTTATGCAAATGTAATAAAGGAGAATAGCATGAAGTTAAAAAAACTCAAGAAGCCATCGTTGGATATCAAACTGACACTGATTCTTTTTGCCATTGTTCCAATGATTCTGTCAGCACTTATTCTCAGTATTGTTACTGTTAAGGAGAGCAGTGCAGAACTGAAGAAGTCGAGCCAGAATTCAATGATTTCAATAATTGAAGGAATTGGGGCTGCTTTTGACAACACAACGGATAATGGTGAGACTACGCTCACTAATTTTATCCAGTCGCCTATTGTTATTGATCTTCTAAAGAATCCTGATGATCCGGCTGTTGCTGCTAAGGCTCAGGAGTATACCACCAACTTCTACAACTCACTTGATGGTTGGGAAGGAATATATATTGCAGACTGGAATTCAAAGGTTCTCACTCATCCTGCACCACCTGTTGTCGGCAAGGTCATGAGAGAGGGAGACAGACTTAAGGAACTGCAGGATGCTATGCTCGGTTCTGATGGTGTTTACAATGTTGGTATTATCACATCACCTGCATCCGGTCAGCTCATCATGTCGATGTATGCACCTGTGTATGATGAGAATGGAACTCCTCTTGGATATGTTGGAGCCGGAACTTTTGTAAATAATAATGCTGTCAAGTTTGCGGATGTGACGTCGCTTGGACTTTCATCTGCATATGTCTACTTTGTTGATTCAACTGGCATCATGCTTTTCCATCCTGATGAGAGCAAGATCGGCTCGCCCGTAGAGAATGAGGCTGTAAAGGGTGTAGTTGCCAAGCTTGAGGCTGGTCAGGAGGTTACACCTACCTGCGTAGAGTACAAGTACAAGGGTAAGATGAAGTATGCTTCATATTATGTTGGCAAGGATAATGCGTATATTGCAGTCCTTACTACTGACGAGGCAGAGGTAATGGCCAACATCAAGAAGGTTACGGTTGTTACTTTCGTTCTTGGAATTATCTGTGTAATTATTTTTGCCATCCTTGCAGTAATTCTTGCAAGATTTGTTGCAGCACCTCTTATGGCTGTGTCTGATGCGACTCAGAAGCTTGGCTCTGGTGATGTTACTGTTGAGTGCAAGGCTAAGTCACCTATTAAAGAAATCAGAAGTATCATCGATTCCTTCGGTGACCTGAAGGCTGCACTGTCTGATTCGATGTCCAATGTCAAGAATGCTGCAAGGGTTCTCAGCTCAGCAATCGTAAGTGTTGATGGTAAGACAACTGACAATGTTGAGTCAATCTCTCAGATAAATGATGCCATTGACGAGGTTGCAAGCACCTCGCAGGCTGTTGCAGAGGATGCACAGGTTATGGCGGAGAAGGCTACGCAGCTTGGCGGTGAAATTGAGACTCTGTTTGATAATGTAGTAAGGCTTCATGATGGGTCAATGGTTATCCAGAGCGCTAACAATGAGGCGGCTGGTTGTATGAATACTGTGCTTGAGGGATCTCAGCAGTCAGTTGAAGCAGTTAATGATATTGCCCAGAAGATTGCTGATACCAACAGTGCTGTTGAGAAGATTGATATTGCTATCCAGAGTATTGAGTCTATTGCAGACCAGACTAACCTCCTTTCACTCAATGCTTCAATCGAGGCATCTCGTGCTGGCGAGGCAGGACGTGGATTTACAATCGTTGCCCAGGAGATCAGAACTCTTGCAGAATCTTCTGCAATGTCTGCTAAGGAAATCAAACAGATTGTTGAGGAGGTTGTCACTCTCTCCAATTCAACAGTTGCGATTTCTGACAGAGTTCATGATATGATATTATCTCAGCAGAGAGAAATCGAGAAGGCTCAGGACAAGTTCGCCAGACTGTCTGAGACCGTTGAATCTTCCATTGAAGAGATTGGTGTAATCAAGGAAATTGCAGCTCACATGGATGAAATCAAGGTTGAATTTGCTAATGCAACAACAGACCTTGGCGCAATCTCAGAGGAGCTTGGAGCAGCAGCTGAGGAAGTTGCTGCATCATGTCAGACAGTAAGTTCTGCATGTACCGATACTCAGGCTTCAACCGAGGAGATGCGTGCAATCAACGATACAATGAGCTCAGCAATCGACTACTTCAACCTTGGAGAGGGCGAGGCATAGAGCTTGGCAGTAACCTGCTGAAAGATTGTATTTTGTTTTGAATTTATTAGGGGCTGTCACAACAAAATGTGGCAGTCCATTTTTTATGGGGCATAGGATATGAGAGGGTTGAGAATTTGTGCGGGGGTGCTTCTTGTAATATTACTACTCGCAGGCTGTAAAGCAGAGGCGGATGAAACCGAAGCTAAGGTGGAAGGAGCTGGACTCGCAGAGAATGAAACCGAGATTTCGGAAGATGATTCTGCCATAGAGCTTCCTGCAAGGTTTTCGCTTTTGGAAGAAGGCTGTGCCACACAGATTAAGGCACAAGATGGCGGCACCTGCTGGGTGTATGCGGCGTCAACTTCTATGGAGTCTTCCTACAGGAAGATAAATGGGGAAGAGATATCTATTGATCCGCTGGATATTCTGAATGCAGTATTCTTTGGGGAGGGAGAGCGTGAAGGATATAGGTTGAAGGTTGAGAAGACTGCAAAGGACCTGGGTGGCTGGGCATGGCAGATTGTTGAGACGCTGAGCAACGGATTTGGCGAGTATACACTTGTGGATGCAACCAGTTATGATGATGCGGATATTGATACAGTGAAGAGAGCCATATTTGAGAATGGTGGCATGAATGTTGCGGTAAGCGATTCTGACTCTTCCAAGTTCGGACACTTTGATGGGGACACTACCCTCAATGATCCTGACAATGATGATTTCGACCACGAAGCGGTTATCGTTGGATGGGAAGATATTTATCCGAAAAATAATTTCTGCAGGCCTGCCCAGCAGGACGGTGCATGGATTCTTCAGAACAGTCGTGGTGACAAGTGGGGGAACGGTGGACTGTACTATGTCTCCTATGAGACACAGTTTAGGGAGAAGACCATTTTTGTGCTATCGGATGACTACTCTGAGGTGCTATCTTACGATGGCGGTGCCGAGAACCGGATTTGTACAGGGGATGAGACTGTAGTAGCTAATATTTTTCCCCAAGAGGGCAAGCTGAAGGCAGTTGGAACGTATACCGTCGAGCACAATCAGAAGCTTACAATAGAGATATATGATGAAAAAATAGAGGAGCTCATCTGCTCAAAGGTGGCAGAGTACCCTGTGGGAGGATATCACGTGGTGGAACTTGAGGAGCCTGTGGAGGTTTCGGGCTTTGCGGTTGTTGTCAGGTATTCGAGGGCTGCACCTGTGGAAGGTGAGGCCTGGGAAGACAGCCTGCTCAGTTATTCTGTCGGAGCAGAGAATGGGGAGTCATTTGTCTGTATTGACGGCGAGTGGAAGGATATGGCCGACGCTGGGACGAGAGAACTCCTGGGAATTGATTTCGAGCCAAATAACTGTGCAGTGAAGGCACTGTTTGGGCGGTAGAGTGCAGTGAAGGCACTGTTTGGGCGGTAGTTTTTAGTATGGCTGAAGAGAATTCGCATACAGAAAATTTTAAGAATGTAGAACTCCTGTAATGTTTTCGGCGAAGAAGCCGATATATAATAAAACAAGATAACCCCTGAGCTCTAGCTCTGGGGGAATCTTGTAGCTTCGGGGTACACTCCCCGAAGCGTGCTGCGAAGCAGCATTATTATAACGAAAGAATTGCGAAGCAATTATTGAGTTTTGAATTTTTAGCTATGGACGGCGCGTTTTTCAAGGGAATGACCTTAAAAGACGCGCTTTTTATGTCCGATAGACAAGCTGCGAAGCAGCCTGCGTTAGAGCTGCGTAGCGAAGCGGATTGCGAATGTCCGCTTTACGAGCGCATAGAAATGTAAAGCGCGGAGTATTGCAGGGTTCAGTAGAATTAAGCATACGAGTCGCAAAAGGAGGGGAATATGGAAGTGAATACAACTATTGCAGGTGGATATGGCGAGGTATATGGCGCTGGGCAGAGGAAGAACACGCTTGGGGCGAGTTCAGGAACTGCTGCAGATGGTGAGGGGACGGCTGCTGATATATTCAGGAAGCTAAAGCAGGCCTTTGAAGAGGATAATAAGCTGACCGCTGAGAACATCAAGGCGGAGACTGACTGGCGCGATATGACTGATGCAGAGTGGGACAAGCTTCTTGAGCATCTTGATGGATATCTCGCGGATTACAAGGAGCAGATGGAGTATCTCAAGGAGGTTCAGGAGGAAGCTGCAGTCAGGGCTTCGGCTGGGGCACCGGCAGATATGCGGGCTCTTCTTGTGGCGCAGGCAATGCTCAAGGTGGCGGCAAGTGCAGGAGCAACAGGAAACGTGGACTCGAATGCCGAGCAGCTTGAGAAAGAGAGCTGGACATACAATCTTGAGACTGACGACCAGGAGATTCTGGCAACGGCAAAGGCAGCAAACGAGTATGCGAGGGATGTGATGTCCAAGTCACAGGAACTTGCAATACTTGGAGACACAGAAACTGGAATCAGTGAGACTGAAGAGACTACTGAGCTTGCATCCATGGAGACGACGGAAGGGAAGAAGATCTGGACCATAACGGCTTTTTCGGAGAATGGAATCGTCTGCACGAGGTGCGAGGATGGCGTTTCCACCGTGCTGTGGCGACTTGATTATAAGAATTCTGGGGACAATGAGAAGGTCCTTGACTTCCTTCGAAGCTTTGATAAGGATGCGGAGCTTAAGTTCGCCAGCTCCAAGGATTTCTGGGAGCGATTTCTCGCCGGGGAAATTAGCGCTGAAGAAATTGAGAAACTCCGCGAAGATGTGTATAATTAGAGCAATATCGCGAAGCGATATTGCTTTAACGAGCAAATTGCGGAGCAATTCGCGAGTCTACCTGTTGCGAAGCGATATTGCTTAACCTTGCAGGAAAAGTTGCAGAATTGAGCTAAATATTAACGGCAATACTGTGATACGATGAAAAATATTACATAAACAGGCAAAAACCAATGGATAATGAAATATTTCTTTCAGATGACAATTTCAGAGAAGAGTTTGCGACAGTTGTGAGGCCGTTCCTTAATGCCATTCATTCAAAGGTGGTGGTAAAACGGCCTGACGGTATGTTGATATCGGGACACTACTACAGGTGTGAAGGCTCTGGCAGCGTAATTTTTATCTCGCATGGATATACCGAGTTTGCCGAGCGCTATCTGGAGATGACCTACTACTTTGTGAAGATGGGATATTCTGTGGCAATCTGCGAACACAGGGGGCATGGATATTCGGGGCGAACACTTGTTAACCCATGTATGGTCCATGTTGATAGCTATGACGAATATGTGAAGGACTATAAGGCCTTTGTTGACAAAGTTAACAGCTGTTATCCAAATGCGCATAAATACTTGTTTGGCCATTCCATGGGAGGATGTATTGCCAGCCTGTATATTGAGAAATATACTGATGATTTTGAGAAATGTGTCCTTTCGGCACCGATGCATGAACCGGACCGCGGTGGATACCCGAAGTTCCTGGCTGAGGGAATATGTCTTCTTCTGATCCTTGCAGGGAAGGGGCAGCATTATCTGTGGGATAAGGACCATGATTACCGGCCGATAGAGACCTTTGAGAAGAGCTGCTGCATGGAGATAAACCGCTGGACCGAGTTTAATGACATGAGAGTGGCCACAGAGGCCTATCATACCAGCGAGGGGTCCGTAAAGTGGAGATACGAATCCATGAAGGCGGCTGATAAGTCGGTGAGGGATGCCGGCAAAATCAGGATTCCAGTCCTGCTCTTTCAGGCGGAGCTGGATAACATGGTCACGCCAGACGGACATGCGGCATTTATGAAGAGATGCGCTGACGTGAAGAAGGTGTTCATGGCAGGAGAGAAGCATGAGAGCTTCAACTCGTGCCTTGAGTCGCGAAAGAAGTTCTATGGTTCGATTTCTGATTTTTTGATAAAATGAGATGGCTATATTGAAAAAATGCGAAGCATTTTTGAATTTTAATGAATTAATCCCTTTTTACATATGTGTGTTCTTGGGTCTTACATATTCGGCTCAAAAA
>DCHL01000071.1:0-943 GCA_002317595.1 Lachnospiraceae bacterium UBA1753
GAAACACCGTTCCCCCGTTCATCGATTTTCACCTGTTCTGCATTTCTCGATGAAACACCATCACTTCCCCCATTCATCGATTATCTTTCTTTTCCCACTTCCCGATGACACTCCTGTAAAGCGGACATTCGCAATCCGCTTCGCTTCGCAACTCTAACGCAGGCTGCTTCGCAGCCTGCTAAATGGGCAGTCACCTCAACGAAAACTCGTCGAGGCGACTGCCCCCAAAAAATCATCTGTGTTTTCTGCTAAAAATAGGCCACTACACGCCTTTGAAACTGAACTTAAACTCCAGCGGTTTGCTGACATCAATATGGAACGGCTGCAGAACCTTTGCACCCCAGCTGTCGTCTCCTCCGACGCCCATCTGCTGCTTTGCAAGCCGCACAACTGTACTGTGCACAGGAGGAAGCTCATAGGTGTGCGAAGCATTCTCCATTTCATGCGGAGTATAAGGAAGCACATTAACAAACATATCACTGTCGGCGATAAACATCATTCCTCTTCCTGACACATCCGTCACCTTGGCCCATCTCACATCACACTTTCCGCCACATTCCTGGGGCGTCAGATACTTCGCAAGATTGTCCGATACGTGGTTACTGTACACGCCAAGCTTACCGCCGCACTTCCTGTCAGCATAAGTCTCTTCAGGTCCAAGGCCGTACCATGTGAGCCTGTCATAATTGGCATCGAGCTTAAACATCATTCCGAATTCAGGCATATCGCCAAGCTCAGGAACCGGGTCATAAGACATGACTACATCAATCCTTCCATCCCCGAATACCTCATAGGATACAAGACACTCTGCCTTAGGCGTCGTAGGAAGCTTGTAGGTGTAAGTAACCCTGACGCTGCCATCAAGCCTTTCAACTATCGGCTCAGCATTCTCAAAGCGTTCCCTGGTCTTCGTGGATATATACAGACTGGCAATCTTCCACTG
>DCHL01000071.1:955-2344 GCA_002317595.1 Lachnospiraceae bacterium UBA1753
GCATAGCGCTGGGCAAACATATATCCCTCATCATTGTTGGTAGGAGCACGCCAGAAGTTAGGTCTTGGAACGAAAGAAATCATCTCTCTTCCCGCATACACGTATGACACAAGCCCAATAGACTGTCGGGCAAAAATTGCACTGAAATTGCGTCCCCGAACACCAATATTGTTGATGCCATCAATCACTTCAATTGAAGCATTCGCATCTAGACACGCAGAACACTTCGAAGCCGCATCCGCAGCATCGCACGCAGCACACGCAGCACACGCAGCACATTCAGCACTTTCTGCCCGCACCCGACACGCGGTCTCGGGTACAACGCACTGCCCAAAGGCAATCTCATGGCCCGCCCTGGCCCAGAGCATATCCTCCTTAAGTCTGAAGGAAACAAGCAGGGACAGTTCGCCTTCCTCATAGCTCATTCTGCCAAGCATACGCTCGCTGACCGCAAAGGTCTCAGAAGAGAGTGGCGGCACATCAGCACATATTTTTTCCGAGGCAATTTCAGCGCCATCAGACAGCAGTGAAATCCTCGCATCGAATAGAGAGGTGGGCACAAACAGGTTCCTGTTTTCAACCGTGAAGCTCTCACAGGCATCATCAAAGGTCACGACAATGTTCTGATAGTTGTATTTCACCTCCTGCATCTTGGGCGAAGGCTTCCTGTCGCCACCGTAGGCAATGCCGTTGCCAGAGAACTCATAATCCGATGGTCTATCGCCGAAATCGCCACCGTAGGCCAGGAACTCATTTCCATAGCGGTCCTTCTTATAGATGGACTGGTCGATATAGTCCCAGATGAACCCGCCCTGGTAGCGTTCATTTCTGTACGCAAGGTCTGTGTACAGATGCATTCCACCGCAGGAATTGCCCATGGCATGAGTGTATTCACAGCAGATAAAAGGCTTGTCCGGGTTCTCTGCAAGATGCTTTTCTATAGCGGATACGCTGGGGTACATCTGACTCTCCATATCAGAGCTGTCAGGGTATCTCCTGTCGTGGAATATTCCCTCATAGTGAACAAGCCTGCATGGATCAAGTTCCCTGAAGAGCGCAGCCATACGACTGATTACGCTTCCACCGAAGGACTCATTCCCCAGAGACCAGATTATGATGGCGGGATGATTCTTGTCCCTCTCATAGCAGGCCCTCACCCTGTCGAGCATCATTCCAAGGTACTTTTCATTATCCCCAGGCAGGACGTACTCAAGGCTTCTTACACCTCTCTCATAGGCCTCCATGGTTCCATGTGTCTCCATGTTATTCTCCGCTATCATATAGAGGCCCAAAATATCACAGAGCTCGTATATTCCATTTTTCCAGACACCATCCTCGTAGATCACAGAGGCATTGGGATAATGGCTGGTTCTGATTGCATTAATATTA
>DCHL01000071.1:2427-9187 GCA_002317595.1 Lachnospiraceae bacterium UBA1753
AGAAGAGAATTCATGGCGGTTGACGCCCTTAAACACGATTCTCTTTCCGTTGAGAAGCATAAGGCCGTCCTTCATCTCAAAAGTCCGAAATCCCGTATTCTGGGTAAAGACTTCTGTCGTGTTTCCATCCTTATCCTTCACCTCAAAATACACGACATACAGCCAGGGCTCCTCAGTGCTCCAGAGCTTAGGGCCATCAACCGGCAGAGAGATACGGGTAACGCCCGAAGAATCTCCATCTACAGAAAACGCTGCACACGAAACAAAGGCCACAAGACGTTCCTGCGTAAGTACAGTGTCATCGGCAAAAAATATGCCCTTCACCGGTCCGTATACCCTTACATCGACGCTTCCCTCGCCAGTAGTCTTCAGCTGAACGCTAATCTTCCCCCTGTGCTCACCTGCGCACGACTGCAAATCTGCCTCATCGTAGTTACCTGCAGTCGACTGTTTCTCCAAAGGCTCCGCCACTACCTTCACATCGTCGACGTGCGCCGCCGGGCAGGAGTAGAGATATACATCCCTGAAGATTCCTGAGAACCTGAAGAAGTCCTGGTCCTCGCACCAGCTTGAAGCCGTCCACTTGAACACCTGGACAGCAAGCCTGTTTCCCTTATTTCTCACATAAGGAGTCAGGTCAAAATCAGCAGGATTAAAGCTGTTCTCAAAGTAACCTACGTATTCTCCATTTAGCCACAGGGCCGTTCCCGACTCGCTGCCCTGAAAGGAAATACAGGTTCTGGAGCCTGCGAAGTCTTCCGGCAGGTCAAAGAACGTGACATAGCTGGCCACAGGGTTGAAGCGCTTAGGAATCCCACCAGGAACCACCTCCTCGTGGCCATCCCAGGGATAGGTCGTGTTTGTATAGTGGGGCCTGTCATAGCCCTCCATCTGGATATGCGCAGGAACACGAATCTGCGCCCACGCAGACACATCGTAATCCTCCCGCCAGAAATCCCTTGGCGCCTCAGCAATATTTTCAGAATACTTAAACATCCACTGACCATTCAGACATTTCCTGAGGCTCGTCCTCTCCGCAAGCCTCTCCGACTCCTCCGAAAAACAGATGTGCGAAGAGTGCGCCGGAAGTCTGTTCTCCATGAACTTCTCCGGATCTGTAATAATCCCATAATCGAAAAAAATATTTTTTCCCATACCCCGAATTCTTCCTCTCGAGTAATTACTCCGTTCTCTCCTTGCCCCAGAAGCCTACAGCGAGGAGTCCCGGACCAGTGTGGCTTCCAATCGTGGTTCCCACCTGGTCAATCTCAGGATACTCCTTGAGATTTTTGAACTTATCATTAATCATGTCTGCAAGCACCTTACAGTCCTCAAGGCTTGCAGAATGGAACACATAGCATTTTCCAGAATAATCAAGGCCGTCATCAGCAAGCTCCTCCATCTTGCCAACAAGCGCGGCCATAGCCTTCTTCTTGGTCCTGATCTTGGCCCTGACACTGAGGGCTCCGTTCGCATCCACCTCAAGCATAGGACAGATGTTAAGTGCCGAGCCGATTGCACCAGCGGCCTTAGACACTCTGCCGCCTCTCACAAGATACTTAAGCTCAGAGGTGAAGAACCAGAGTCTCACCCTCTTCTTGTTGGCTTCAGCCCAGTCCCGAAGTTCATCAATACCAGTACCGGCGTCCCTCATCTCCGCCAGTGTCTCCATGAACATTCCATAGCCAGAAGAAGCCGTCAGCGAGTCAACGATATATATTTTTCTCTCAGGGAATTCTTCCCTCAGCATGGAAGCAGCAATATTCGCAGAATTGAAGGCACCGCTGATTCCCGAGGTCAGGCACAAATGAAGCACATCATATCCCTCTTCAAGATACTTTGAGAAGAAATCCTTGTACTCCTGCGCATTCGGCTGTGAGGTCTTGGTCATAGCCCCCTTCTCCATCCTGCCATAGAACTCTGACAGGGCCATGCTCTCACCCAGATCGTCATAGTACTCCTGCCCATCAATCTCAAAATGAAAGCACAGATACTTTACATCTATCTTCTCAAAATGCTCCTTTGTGATATCAGCTGTCGAGCAGCAGCTCAAAATATACTTTGACAAATTATACCTCTTTTCTAAAACCCGCCGAAAATCATCCTGTAATCCTTCAAGAATCCCTATCAACCACATGATGTAGACTTGAAAACTACTTCCGTTTTTCATTATATCAACAGTCTCTATTCTATGTCTATCAATATTGTGTTAACATGAAACTAATTATCGAATCGAATTAATTCGATCATTCAGGAGGGTATCATGGCTGTATTATCTGATTATATAAAGTGGCGTGGCGACCTGGAGTTCTGGCAGGACGGCTTTAATGAGTTTGACAATCTCGTCTTCTCGGCGATTTCCTATGTCATGATGGATGATATCTTTGACAGCTCTGAGTGCAAGGTCCTGTCCCTTAAGCTTATTTCTGACACATATTTTTCAGAAGGGTATGAGCCGAAAAAATATGGCATCAACTCCGTTCTCAACAACACTCCTGAAATTCTCAGGCAGGCTGCCGAGAGCAGGCGCTACGAGAATGTCATGATCCGCAACTATGTCAGCACGGTTGACGTGTCCCGCACGCTTCAGTTTGCTGCAATGGAGTTCCTCCTCCCCGATGGCACCAGCTACATTGCCTTCCGCGGCACAGACGATACCATCGTTGGATGGAAGGAAGATTTCATGATGTCTGTCAGCGAGACCGCTGCCGAGAGAGATGCTGTGGCATACCTCAACCTGGTGGCTTCCTGCAGCAGACGTCTTCTCAGAATCGGCGGCCATTCAAAGGGCGGTCACCTCGCTGTTTACGCAGCAGCATTATGCGAGGAAAAAATAAGAGAGCGTATCCTTCAGATTTTTTCAAATGACGGCCCCGGCTTCACAGAGGACTTCATAAAAGACAAGAGAACCCGCTCCATCCAGAACAGGGTTCTAAGGATACTGCCCGCTGAGTCCATCGTTGGAATGCTTATGGAACCCGTAGGCAAGGCAGTTGTTGTGCGCAGCACACAGAAGGGCTTCGCACAGCACGATCTTCTCAGCTGGTGCATAGATGGGATGCATTTTGAAAAGGCCCCCAGAATATCAAAAGGCTCTGCCATTTTTGACAAAGCCATAACTGAATGGCTCGGAAGTTTCAATGCCACCGAGCGAAGTGCATTTGTTGAAGAATTGTTTTCTGTCCTCGAGGCCTCCGGGGTCTCAACCCTCACAGAAATCCAGGACAATATGGGGAGTACTCTGCCCGCAATGAGAAGGCAGTTCAAGACCATATCTCCACAGACCAAGGAGAAGGTCAACGATGTCATAAAATATCTATTCAGCGAACTATTATCAGGGGATTGATTATCCACTGAAAACAATATATCCAAAATTACAGGGGCAAATTTGCCAGTTCTGACAACAATCTGTCGCCCTTGTCCAAATCCGCCTTGAGTTTTTTCTTCTTTGACTCAATATCACCACTGCCAAATCCTTCTTGGTACAACTTATATAGCATTCTTTTTGCGTCCGAAATATCACTGCAGTTATTTGCAATAGCCTTTTCCAGACAGAGTACGGCCTTATTTTTGTCTTTTGCCACTCCCAATCCTTCAGCGAGACAATTTGCCAAATAGTAATATCCATACTTTGGATCCTTACACTGCGCAAATAATCTAACGGCAACTGCCTCATTCGCTGTGACATGCCTTCCATGGAAATACCACAGACCAACCTCTTCCTTCGCAGGATCATACCCGAGTTTTGCCGCCTCCACATAGCACTTAAACGCCTTTGCTTCATCCTTAGCGACAGTATCCCCATATTCATACATACAACCCAACTGATATATTGCAGGCGGGTAATTCCTAGAGATAGCCAGTTTAAGCAGCTTCATGGCCACACTGCGATTTTGGGGTATTCCCTCATAACCCGAACTCAAATATTCGCTCACCTTAAAGTACGCTTCGACCGACTCCTTCTCAACCGCCTTTTTGTACCAATAATATGCCGCCTGGTGATCTGCTGATTCATCCAACAGGTTTGCTAATGATAATTGGACATCAAGATCTCCATTCTCTGCCCTTTCCCATATCCGGGCTGCCTTAACCTCACCATATTTGTTTTCAAGAGCATCATATCCTCTTCTGATTTTTAATAATCTCTCTTGCGAATAATCCTCTTCTTCAAAATATCCATCTTCATGCGAATATTCTTCCTCATACGAATAGTTTTCTTTATCCGAGTATTCACTTACTTCTTCTGAGTATCTCTCTTCATAAGAATTATCTACACTTCTAGTATTCTTTCTTTGTCCTCCTAGCAATGCAGAAGGTTTCCGGATAATATGGTGCCGCTTAACCCACAGATAGATAAACATAATAATACCAATGCATCCAAAGAAAATACTTGCAAAATATACCACGAATAGATAAAACACAAATAGAAACATACCGACAATTCCCTTGCCGGAAATGAGAGCTAAAATGGTTGTGATCTTGAAGATTTTCTTGGTAGCAGTCCAGCCCCACACAAATATCAATCCAAAGACATCAACAAAATATAAGATTGCTACCAGCCACGCTAGTTGAGAATTTCCAAAGTCAATAACATCTTTCATCAAAAACATCGCCAGTAATGACAATATCATCAATGACGAAATGATGAACTTTTTCTTCAGACACTCATATCGTTCTTCTTCCGTATACCCAAATACCTCTTTTATCATTCAACACCCTCCCAAAACTCAGAAATCAACACATACATTCTGAACAAGCATATTGCCTTCATAAACAAGTTTAAGCGAGATTCCCCGTCTGCCCTCTGCCAGCATTCTGAGGAAGATTCTATCTCCCTCCCACAGATTAAGGGACAATACTTCCTCAATCGTCACCCACTTAAGTACACCTTCGTTACAGTCACTCACAAGCTCACCCTCAAATCCTGTGGCAGTGTAGAGAAACATATACTCTGTCTCATAGATATCCGACACGAATGTCACAATACCTCTGAGTTCATAGTCAGTAAGTTCAAGTCCTGTCTCTTCACGCACCTCGCGCACGAGGCACTCCTCAGGACTCTCTCCCTCCTCAAACTTACCCCCGACACCTATCCATTTTCCCTTATTCTCATCCTGTTCTTTCTTGATGCGGTGAAGCATGAGATACTTCCCATCCTTCTCGATGTAGCAAAGTGTTGTGTTTTTCATTATCTATGGCTCCTTCTTAAGAATGAAGTGCAGCGTCACGGCAATCAGAATCGGCATGCACGCAATTCCAGGAAGCGCAAGCCTCAGCATACCGCTGAGCAGTGACAGCATATTTACGCCGCAGGACAGCAGCACTGGAAGAGCCACCACCATGGCCTTATATTTTTTATGCTTGATACACAGGCAGAGGCAGAACAGTGCACACCAGAGTGGCATCGCAGGCTTATAGAGCCATCCTGCCACAGGAATTGCAAGCCAGATTTCCGTGTATTTCTCAACGAAATTCCTGAGGCCCTCAGGAGTGATGTAATGGATGTCGAGATGCTCCTCGCCCTCCTTGAAGTCCTTGATGTACATCTGGATGTCCTTCCTCTCAGTCTGTGAAAAGGGCAGGAAATACCAGCCCACAGCATGGTTCAGAAACGCCTCAATGCAGCAGCTGGGATGCCTCATCATAAATCTCGGCATTATCTTGATGTAGCTTCCGAGATAATCTCCAGAACCGTCCTTGCCTGTATCCTTGATGGGATCCGCAAAAATCGGATTGTAAAGTTCGGGAATCCTGTCGTAATCTATTACCTTGTCGATGATTTCCTGCTCTTCTGCCGTCACATCCCCTGGATATTCGGATACGTATCTTCCCGTAATCTGCCATACGACTCCCATCGCCTCCGTCGGAGCTCCGGGTATTACGCCAAAATGGGGCAGCACCTTCTTATTGAACCCGGCAGACACTACAATCACAGCCATGAGAATGAGAACCATGGACTTCCAGTACCGCCGGAACACCACAACAAGGACCGCTAGCACAAGCACCAGAATATAGAGCGCCTCGCGCCTCCAAAGCACCATAAGGCAGTCCACTGTCATCGCCCTCAGCAGGTACCACTTGTTCTTCAGGATGCTCTCATCCAGAAGAATCTCCGCAATGGAGATGACAAACATCAGAAACACGCCATAGTAAAGCGTATCCTTGATAATAACCTGCTCATAGCTCGCCCAGATTGGAACGACCGTGTAGAACAGGAAGGAAGCCCTCTTTATCCAGAGCGGAATCTCCAGTGAATATATTATTTTTAGTGAATAGGCAAAAATTACAGCACCAAGTACCGACTGGACCATAATCCACAGGAACACAGCAAAATTGTCGCTCACCAGCCTGCCGATGCTCATCACAGTGCCAATGAGCACCGTGACCATGTAAGGATGCTGATTGGTCCTTGTAATCATCCCAAAGAACATCCTGATCTGCTTGTAGCCATCAGTGGACACAGAGCCAGGCAGGAACACAAGGATGTACGGCACGAAAGTCAGATAGATAATAAGGAATGTCCTCCTGAAGGAAAATATCACCTCTCCAGGCGCCAACTCAGTTCCCGAAGCCTTCCCTGTTCCCGAAGCCTTCGCATTCCCGATAGCAAATCCCACAATCTTGAGCAATGCCAGAAACAGCACGGTATATGCCGCTAGCGATATAAGTGTGATAAAAATATTGGCAGGCGAAGCAAATAAAGGCAGAACAGAAGACGCATCCGCATAGCTTCTTCCCACTACCATGAATACCGAAAGCA
>DCHL01000071.1:9350-9750 GCA_002317595.1 Lachnospiraceae bacterium UBA1753
CTTCATATACGATTTGAGGCATTCTACTTCATATACGATTTGAGGCAGACAATTAATTGTATTTTACCACGCAGGCAGATTTAACGCAAAAAGAGAGCTGCCACCCAAGTGACAACTCTCTCAAAAATCCATTTATATCCCGCGGATTCGGGATGCATCCCACTGATTAGGGAAGCTTTGCTGTAGAGATCTTAACGCCAGGTCCCATTGAAGGAGCAAGTGTAACGCTCTTCATGTACTGCCCCTTAAGTGCTGAAGGCTTAGCCTTGATAAGAGCTTCCATAACAGCATTGTAGTTCTCTGTAAGCTGCTCCTCTGAGAAAGAAACCTTACCGATTACTGTATGGATGATGTTTGTCTTGTCAAGACGGTACTCAATCTTACCTGCTTTTGCTTCGGT
>DCHL01000071.1:9857-26633 GCA_002317595.1 Lachnospiraceae bacterium UBA1753
CCATCATATCAGGTGTAGCAACAACAACGTCGAAATCAAGCCATCCCTCGTTCTGAATCTTGGGGATGAGCTCATCTCCGCCAACATAATCTGCTCCAGCTGCCTCAGCCTCTGTAAGCTTGTCTCCCTTAGCGAACACCAAAACCTTCACGGTCTTACCAGTTCCATTAGGAAGTACAACTGCACCACGTACCTGCTGCTCTGCATGACGGCCATCACAACCTGTTCTGATGTGGAGCTCTACTGTCTCATCAAACTTTGATACAGCAAGCTTCTTAACAAGGCTGATTGCCTCTTCGGGCTCGTACTGTGTGCTACGGGTTCTGAGCTTTGCAGCTTCTAAATATTTCTTACCACGCTTCATTTATAGTCTCCTCCTTATTCCTCAACTGTAACGCCCATAGAACGTGCAGTTCCGGCGATCATGCTCATAGCTGCTTCAAGGGATGCTGCGTTAAGGTCAGGCATCTTTGTCTCAGCGATTTCCTTAAGCTTATCCTTAGAGAGCTTAGCAACCTTTGTCTTGTTAGGAACACCTGAACCAGACTTGATGCCACATGCCTTCTTGATAAGAACAGCTGCAGGGGGAGTCTTTGTGATGAATGTGAAACTTCTGTCAGCGTAAACTGTGATAACTACAGGGATGATTACATCACCCTTGTCTGCAGTCTTTGCGTTGAACTGCTTGGTGAACTCAACGATGTTAACACCATGCTGTCCAAGTGCAGGTCCAACCGGGGGAGCGGGTGTTGCTTTTCCGGCAGGAATCTGTAACTTAATGTATCCTTCTACTTTTTTTGCCATTTCGGCACCTCCTATTATTTCGCTTATAGCGATTGTGGTTTTAGGCGGAGCAGGAACTCCTCCCACGTTAAAAAATATAACTAGTTCATCTTAGAGATTTCGCTGAAGCTGATCTCAACAGGCGTCTCACGGCCGAACAGCTCTACGTTAATAGTAGCTGTCTGCTTTCCGAGATCCATACGATGAACAACGCCAACTGTATCCTTCCAAACTCCAGCAACAACTGCAACAGTGTCGCCTTCCTTGAAGTTTACAGTAATAGCTGCTTCTTCCTTGATTCCCATTGACTTCATCTCGTCCTCTGAAAGGGGAACGGGCTTGCTTCCGGGACCAACGAATCCAGTTACTCCACGAGTATTGCGAACCACATACCAGGTCTCATCATTCATGACCATGTTGAGGAACACATAACCGGGGAACATCTTTCTCTGGACGTTCTTTTTCTGGCCGTTTTTAATCTCGACCAGTTCCTGAATCGGAACTCTTACCTCAAGGATCTGCTCCTCAAGATGTCTGTTCTCGATAGTCTTATCTATGTTGGCCTTAACCTTATTCTCGTATCCAGAATAGGTATGCACAACATACCAGCGTGCTTCATTAGCAGTATCTGCCATAATGTCACCTATCCTTACTTATTTAACAAGAAAATTAATGCCATACTGAAGAACCATGTCAATCAGTGAGATAATAATTCCAAGGGCAATCGAAATAGAGACAACAGCGATTGTCTGCTTTGTCAGATCATCCTTAGAGGGCCATATTATCTTTCTGAACTCAGCCTTAAGACCCTTGGTAAAAGGTGTCTTCTTCTCCTCTTTTGAAGGAGTTGCCTTTGTATCTGCCATAATTACTTTGTCTCCTTGTGAAGAGTATGTGTTCTACAGAACTTGCAGTACTTCTTTGTCTCCATACGATCGGGATGAACCTTCTTATCCTTTGTAGTATCATAATTTCTGTTCTTGCACTCTGTACATGCAAGTGTGATTCTTGTACGCATATCTCTACCTCCGCGCAAAATTTACAAATTTTCAGACACGAAAAAAAGGCCCTTGGCCTTCGTGCTAGGTTAATATAGCACAGGGAACCCCTGCGCGTCAACACAAAATTATTAAAAAACGCCCGTATTTCAAGCTTTTCAAGCCTTTCAGGCCGTTGCCTTATAGTTTACTTATTGGATACCCTCGGAAATGCAAGCATTTAACCACACATCCCCATATGGGGATGTGTGACGGTTAGCAATATCCATTAAACATCATGCCGCTGTAAATCGAGGTTACATACGGGTTGGCAAAGCTCTTGCCAGGGTTCTTGTATGCTACGATAGTCTTCTGAACATAATTCATGGGGTTCAGTGATATCTGTCCGGACTTCCTCATCATTGCAGAAGTGAAATCCTTTATTGTCTTCTGATGAACTCCGTCATTGTCGCTCTCAAGAGCTTCGCTCAGCAGCTTATCATCCACATCAATCCTGCCATCCTCATCAAACGCAAGACCCATGCTCTCCAGACTGCTTCTATATGCCATGTTGGTACGCTCAATATCAGAAACAAGCGTCTCCGTTCTCACGTTGGTTCCCGAATATGCGCGTGCCTTATCAATAAATCCATTGTAGCTGTCTACCAGCTGATGGATGTTGTCTGCCATCGACTCTGTATCGGGCTTCAGTCCGATTGTAACTGCATCGCCTTCCTCAGTGAGACCGCGAAGGCTGAGCTCAAACTTCTTATCTACAGTAAAGGTATTCGAGAAGGCTGTCCTCGCCGTTCCGTTGAGGGTAAACTCTGCATTGCTCGCAGGTCTTGCAATCTCGCCAAGACCAAGATACTCAACTGCACCGCTTGTCTTACTTGTCCTGTCATCCGATACGTCAAAGATGGAATCCCTGCCGTCTCCGATTCCAGTTGCAGCACTCTCAAGTCTGAGTGCACTGTTGCCCTCACCATCCTCAGTAACAGATGCCTGAATTCCAATGCTGGACCTGTTAATCAGTGCCTCAAGCTTATTCTGTAGATCTATGTTGGTATCGTTCTGTCCAATGTTAAACTGGAACTCGTAGTCAGTGTCATTGACATGTACGTCAAATGAATATGTATCAGCGGAAAGACCAACTGTATCATCACTCTTCAGGAATCCACCAAGGTTCACCTGCGTCGTAGCCAGATGCTCAACGCTGATATCAAACTGCATATCAGGATCTGCAAGAGTCGGATCGCCGATAAACTTTGCAGCGACAACGCCGTCATCTGTAGAGGATGCAACCTTCTGAGAAAGAGCATCGCCAGATCCCTGCGCAGCAAGAGAACTGATGGTGCTGGAGAATTCTCTTGCATTCTCCTTCATGCCAACAGCAAATTCCTTGGTCTCCCTGCTCGAATCAATAATGTAGAGAGGGGATTCTTTATTCTGTTTTACAATGGAATTATAGACGCTACGAAGCTCACTTTTCTTATGCGTATCAAAGCGCGAAGTGTTATTGGTATTCGGCGCATACGTAGTCAAAAAGTAATTATAGACTGTATTTAGAGCAGCCTGGTTATTAACCAATGCCATTGTGTCCCCTCCTTTCATCCTTGAATTCGGGCGTAAAAATCCATTTACACAGAGTTATCGTAGCACACAGGCTGTCAAGATTCAATATGAAAATGTCAAAAACCTATACCAAACATGGAATATTTTGATATAAAGGGGTATTTGATGATAAGATACATGCTATTATTCTGAATTAACCGTTGTCAGAGGCGTCCATATTCAATGGAAAAAGTATAACCGCATGGTCTAATCCTCCACAAACTTAAGAAGCCACTCCTCACGGTAAAGAGTATCAATCGATTCTCCAAAGCACTTCTCACAGGATTTTTTCGTGGCGGCATCCTGGCAAAGTACTCTGACGCAGTCAATACCGGGATTCTTTTCAAGCCATGTCTTTACAATTGCGACAAGCATAATAACCATAATGCGTCCCTTATTTTTATCCATAGGTACAATTGACTCAAGGACCATAATTTCGTTGCCGTCATTGACAACAGATGTCATGGCACCTATCACCTCTGTGCCTTTGAGAACAACACATATTTCCATATCCTCCTCGGCAAATATTCCCATTTTTGCCAGCTGATGTAAAAGTTCTTCCTTATTTTCAGCCTGATTTACCGAAACTACAGATGATGACAAAGAAGGATTTGCCGAAATCTTACTGTACACCTCACTGCCATTAATACTCTCAATAAGATATGTCAAATAGCTCCTGGTTGTTATTGGATTGAAATTCTGTCTTTCCAGATATAATCGCTTATCCTTTATGGTTGTTTCGTCACCCAAAAGGCTTGCGTATATTTTGTCATAGCCCTTTTCAAAAAGCGACTTGTACACCTCCTCGAGCAGTTCTTCCCCCAGGTTGTTACCGCGATATTTGGGATGAACGTAAAGGTATGACAGACACGCCACACGTCTTACAGCAGCAAGATCAAACAGGGCAAAGCCCATAACTGCATCCCCATCCTTCACTACATAGCAGCGATATGGAAATCCATTCTCCCACGCGTCTGATATTGGCGAAGGCAGATATTCCTCAAAATCAGAACTGTAATTTAAGCATTCAGTAATATTCATATATTCCATTCTCCCATATTTCCTGATTATCAGCATAATTGCACTGAAAGCAAGTCTCAGTGCAACCATGATTCTATGAAAGCAACTTTTTATGCAACGTATTCAGGACGAAGTCTTTCCAGCATATTGTAGTACTCAGTTACAACCGCCTTCTTGGTGGCATTCTTGGAAGACCTGATATAGTCTCTGCATTCTTTTAGTGCCTTCGGATATTCCCTTCTTCTTACTTCCATTGATCTTCTCATTTGTTCTCTAACATGCAGCTGATCAGCCTGTCCATCATCAATTCCAATACGAGCAAGAATCTGCTTGTCAGCTTCTACCAGAAAGAATGAATGATTAATTATCTTTGTCAATCTGCTGCTGGGATTGCACGCTTTCATAGCATACAGTTTTGTCATAACATATTCATAGTCAGGAGTATACTCCTCATAATTCTTGTATGAACCAATTTTCGTAGCGGCCTTTATTTCATCATATGCCCTCTGCTGAGAAGCAGTTCTCTCCACTCTGTTATCTCCCGGAAAAGCAAAAACTTCATTTCCCATAAGATGATTCTGCACCATGTATCTCACGATTTCTACACGCATTAAACTGGCACGTGTTTTATATTCCTCATTCTCCGCAGCAGCAATATAATCTGACAGATTTAGAAGAAGCTCATTAAATCCCTCCATTTTATTACTAAATGATGGATTTACAACCAGTTCATTCATCTTTCGTAACTGAAGGAGCATTATTTTATACTCCATACCGGTTCCGTTAAGCGCTTTAAAGTTATCGTAAGCAGTCTTAATATTCGCAAGTGCTTCATTTTCAGCTGCCACCATACGCTCTGAAAGTCTTTTTACTCCCTCTTTATTAGGAGCATCACCTATCTTTGTAAGCTTTACTGTAGTCAGAGAAGAAAATGCCGGGTCTTCAAAATACATTTTATATTTTTTCCATTGAACTGGATCTGCCTTAAGTCTGGCCTCCAATTTTTTGTATTTTACCATACCCTCACTAATTAAATTGCCTACTGTTCCTGGCAAAGCATTATTTGCATGGTTTCTTCTTTTTGCTTCAGGTGCATTTCTGAGTCCATAATTCAAAACACCAGTTGTTCCATCGTACCCTCCAGCCAATGTAACCTTTTCAGCTTTAATCAGATATACATAATTAACTAACCAGTTCTTAATATCAGCAATTTCAAGCAAAACAGGATCCTTCTCTGTCTCAGGGAATAACTGCTCCCTCTTCTGCAGTTCCGAAAACATGAAACCAACTCCCTTAAGTACAAAAAGCTTGTCGAAATCCATGTTTATGTAATCATTAACATTAGAAGGCAATCGCAAAATCTGATCATGAACCTGATGTGAAAAATTGCGTACCTTTTCAATATCGGCATTGCATACTGCCTCAATAAGCTGATCCTCTGCCTCGAGTGTCTGTGGATCATCACTTACGGATAGAATATGTAAGAACAAACGCTTGAACGCGCCACCTGTGTAGTTCAAGCCCATACGTTTTAATCCCTCTTCAATATCCTTGTCTCTTCCATAAATCTTGGAATTTAACTTTCTCACATGTTCTCTCATCTTTACAGCAGTTTCATCTGCTTCTTCCCTTGTAATGCCCTTCCCGCAAAAGGCTTCGATTGTTCTTTGTTCCTCCTCTGTCAGATATGTCATAGTATCCGGATTCATCGCTACTGCCATCTCAATACCTGTCTTAACAAGGGTCTCTAAATGTTTATCCTGCTCCTTTTCTGGCTGAATCTGGTTTTCTACAGCTTTCATTGCAGCGGGCCTATCTCCAAAAACCACCTCTGTAGTAGATTTGAGAGAAGAAATAAGCTCATAATCTATAAAATCCCTAAGCTTTCTTGCTGCTTTAAGTCGCTGCTTTCCCTTTGAAACGATTCCGCTGAAAATATGAATACCACTTCTGCCTGAAATATACTTATCAAGTAATTGCCTAATATTAAGAACCCTGTCTATGGCTTTGCTAACAGTCTCAACATCAAAGCCACTTTCCTTAAGCATAAACATTCCGTTCTTGTCAATATTCTTCTTGTCTGAAAGCGCATCTGCTATCTTACCAATATCAGCTGTGGCAAGAGCTACATTGCCAAGGATTTTATCCAGCTCCTTCGATCCTGCAAGCATATTAGGATCGAGCATTGATGAAAAACTTTTCTTGAGTTCGGCAACCCTGTTTCCAGCAAATTCATCGTTCTGTCTTTTGAGCCTTCTCACATATCCTTCTGGAGCATTTTTCTCATATACTCCAATCTGCGTGTCTCCATAAAGTGGACTGAGCTCATTATCGAATCGAACAGAAATATCTACCTTTTTCTTCTCAAGCCCCTCATCAAGATGACTAACCACCTGCTGCGCTTCCTGAACCTGCTCTTCCTGAACCTGCTCTTCCTGAACCTGCTCAGCCTGAACCTGCTGCCCTACCTGAACTTCCTCAATCTGCTGCGGAATCTGTATTCCATTTTCCTGGACATTACCCTGATTTTCCATAATGCTTATTGCACTAAGGCTGGGTCTTACATAAGTACTTCCAGGAGCAACGCTGCGACGCTGCTGGGTATTCATTGTTGTATCCATCGCAGGAACACCATTTCCAGCGACAGTATGTCTATCCACAACCTGCTGAACATTAACTTCCTTTTTTACTTCTCCACTTTTCTGAATTTCTCCGTTTACTGGCATAACACCCTCCTATTTACAGTTCACTGATTTTAGATTTCATTTTTTATAATTCATTGATTTTAGATTTCACTGTTTTCATTATTCAATGTTCTCCATTTAATACGAGCCATTATCCCTCGTGGCTAAAACATTCTGATATTTTTTATAAAGCTATACTTCAATTGAAGTTCCCAGTATTTATTCGGAGTTATTGGTCTATGAAAATGTCAAAGACATCACATCTCCTCAAAAAACACGAAGGGACAGACGACTCATCTGTCGTCTGTCCCTTCATACACCATCAGTTCATTTTGTTTGCACCGGATTCTTCTATGAATTTATTCCGCAAGAACAAATCCCACCTTCACTTGAACGCCCTTGCTCTTGCCATCTTGTCCACTCAGGTAAACCGTCACAGGAACGGTAATTCTTTTCTTCCCCTTTGCAAGATAAAAATTTGGATTCTGATCGATGTAACCATAATACATTATCGTACGTTCTCCGGAAGCCTCATCGATCACCGTCTCACCCTTGACGCACACATCAGGAATGTTGTCCTTGTTTAAATCACAAGTTCCCTCTGCACCTGTCATTTTGTAACCGACAGGAACCACAAAATCGATGTAGCGCTTTTGGCTTGGAGCATTCATGAAAAGTGTCTGCCTGTTCGTCGCCTTTGTGATTGTTACCTTTGGCCTGCTCTGAACAGTTTTGAATCTTATTTCATGTGCATCTGCCTCAGCCTCAGTATATTCAGGTCTGACATCTCCCGAATCATCTCCAATCAGCACCGTCGTCTTGCCAGTAAGAGTGTAAATGCTTCCTGCGTCAAGCACTTCAAAAGGATCCCTTGCAATAAAGGTCAGCGGAGCCTTGGGAATGCTGACATCATAATCCTCAATGCCCTGATAAAGATCTACTGTTTCAAATAGTAGTTCGCTGTCTTCAACACCGCCTAAGCTGATATGATGCACAACCGAACCGCTGGGGAAGTTTGCAAGTTTCGGCATGACAACAAGCGAATACTTTGACAGAATCTTAACCATTCCTGATGTATTTCTGCAATTCTTCAGGAGATCCGCTATTGTAGCCTTGTCCAGTACCGCTAAATTGTCAACTACACCTTTCAGGGTGTAGGTAACTACAGGCTTTCTGTCCGTAATTTTCACAGTCATTTTCAGGTTTTTAAGGGTTCCGGTCTTTCCATCTACATTATATGTTGGAGAAATAATGAAACTATATTTTCCGGCCTTTACCTTTGGTTCTACCGAATTCAGCTTTGCTATTGTGCTGACTATATAAACACTTCCATTTTCATTTACCAGCTTAAAGTCAAGCAGGTTAGAATCAAGCAGTCGTTTACCATCTGCATTTGCAGCTGTCACAGCAATACTTCCGTTCTCCATAGATACATTTGTAGACAATTCACTTCTGAATGATGAGGCAAATGCTGTGTTGAACAGCACACGGCCTGCACCCTTCACGAATTTTGCACTCGGCTCAGCACTACTCAATTTTAAAGTAACGTATAACTCCTCTCTCCAGTCATTGCTCTTTAGAGTCAGTTTTGTGCTGTCTTTCTTTTTGCTTCCAATGTATTTGAACACATAGGGAACCGTACCATCCCCCCACTCGATATTGCCCTTGGCATCGAGTTGTACTTTTCCTATATTTTCCTTCTCCTTCTCATCTCCATACGGGTTTATCACAACATTTGGATTCGAGCTCTCGATATAATCAAAAGCGGCATACTCACCGGATTCAGATACAGTGTCAGTAAACCTGTAATAGGTCCTGCTATTATCAAGAATCACATACTTTCCGCTCATCATACCCGTCTTCGGGACAAGTGTTTTATCAATATAAGCCTTCAGCTTTGGCTTGCTGTACTTCACAGGGAGCGTAAGCTTCAGTGTTACAGGATTTAAGTACCCCTTAATATTAAGTGAGAGAGTACCTGAGGCCACCTTGGCGTTTGCAAGTCTGTTTCCGTTCATCTCAAGATTATCTGCATCAAGAATGAAGGTATAAGTATGGCTTCCCGACTTATCGATTGCATAGCCATACGGATGTTCTTCACTCATAGCATTTTCATCAGCCAAAGAAAGCGTAAAACCATTTGTGTCTGAAGTAAGGTCATTATCCACCCAGGCAAATTTGTTTCTTGAATTTCCCTCAGAGTCTGTTCCACCAAAAATGCTTTCTTCTCCACCTGATGTGTTCGAATATACCTTTCCCTTCAGCGTCACAGCAATCCTGCCTTCGTCGCCCTTTTTATAGAACAGATTGTAGATATCAAGATTCTTCGCTGAAGCTTTTACTGTAGTATTCCTTGCAACAACCTTGAGTGGATAGCCATAACGGATCACCTGCTCTCCCTGCAAACCGTTTTCTTTCATACTAACTTCTGCAACGATATAATAGTTCTTCGTCATTACGCTGCGATTGTCCGTTTTCAGATAATATCTATTATTCCTTGAACCTGCACTTAAATCGGCCTTTACGAGTCCCAGACCCTCAGCCTCCGTAAACTCTGAAACGACTCCATTTGAGTTCTTTTTGCAAATTTCTGCCACTACAACACTCTTTATCACAGTTCCATCCACAGGAACTATCTCAATCGGCGTCTCAGTTGCCATCGCAAGCTGCCAGCCAGCTTCAGAGGTGTAATCATAGGCATTGTTCATCGTTACAGACTTTGTGTTCACTTTCGGTGCAATGTCAGCAACAAGAATACGGAATGCCACTCTTCTATCGACCATTCCATCGCTTACCGAAACCACAATCTCAGCGCTTCCAACCTTTTTGTTGATTGTTATCACTTCATTTCCTGAAGCATTCTTTCCCCCAACGGATGCGACCGAAGGATTAGAACTCTCTACACTGTAATTCACAAGGTTTTCAGGAATCACGTTCCCATTCTTATCGAAAAATTTAGGCAAAAGTTCATAAGATGCCCCTTCAAAGTCTGCACTATTGAAGGTAATAGTCTGTCCAGACAGATTCCCTGAAAGAGTACCGTCTGTTTTAGAAAGTGTGACCTGGATAGTATCCACTACGCTGCTTTTTACTGCATACAGAGTCAGTATATTTTTCTCTATATCTTCCTCACTTATTGCACCACTGCTTAGCAGATCAACATCCCTGACAATATCATTGCCATTTCTATGAACTACGTAAATATTTTTCACTTTAATCGATAATCCTGCTGTGTGTTCTGCAGTAACATTAATGTGATAATAGTTCCTGGCATATCCATCCTTATAGGTCACATCGCCTGGGATATTTTCAGTTTCAAATTCAAGTTCAAGCTCCGGTATTCTGTCATCACTACAGTTCTTAAAACTTGATTGGCATGAAACAATAGCCGTTTTCGGTGTTTCATCATCCGATACCACTACAGCTGCACATTTCCTGTCGTCATCACGAATCAATGCATTAGCGGATACTATGTTTCCTTTTGTTACCGGGCTGTATTTTTTCTCAGATATATAATCATTTACAAACTCAAGCTCAAACCCTTCGAATCCGCAAAATACTATGTCCTGATCAACTGCGGGTCCTGGATAATACTTTAATTTTCCTGCATCGGTCAGCTCAACTTTACAGCTCGCAACGTCACCACTCTTGCCCTTGACAACAGTATCTGGAACTGACCAGCACCAGTCAGAACCAAAACCGTAGCTTTCAAGACTGATTTCGGAAAGTTTTCTGCTGTTTTTCAAATTAGTAACAACATATACATCCGTATCAGGTTTCTCAGGGGCCCTCATGATATTCAGCTCCAGCTTCTTTGCCACACAGTTTCTATACACACTGTCCGTTTTGGGCTCAATCATGATACTCACTCTACCGCTTCTTTTGAGCGTGATGAGTCCTGCGGTGCTGATGGAGATTTTCTTCGCATCATCAGCTGACAAAGTGAACTTGAAATTCGATGCGATGTCTGAAATATTAGCGTCAAGATTGGCATCTGTAAAATTCAGCTGATATTTATCTCCATAGGATCCATAAGCTATTTTATAGCCGTCAGTACCTATAGCAGTATCTTTTATTCCATCAAAATCACGATCTGTATCGCCATCTTCGACAGTCGTCAAATCTTCAAGCCCAGCAATTTCAAAAGCAGAAGCCGTGTCAGCCCCCGCCTCGAACCAGAGCGTATTGCCGGGGGCGGTGTAAACTATAGTACCTTCTGTTCCCGCTTTTCCAAGAAGAGCTCCAAAATCTCCTTCTTCTCCAATAGAATCCACGTATACCTGTATGTTTTTTACATAATACTTTGCATTTTTGACAAGCTTGTTTTCCTCATCAAGATCAAACTTCACGCTGCCGGCAAAGGTTCCGTCCACCCCAGTCAGGGTCGTATAATTTGATTTTTTCAGAGTATTTTTGCCAAGTTTCGACCTAAATACACCGTCTACAGCCTCATCAACCGTCACGCACACCTTTATCTTGTCGAAAGAGGCAGGTCCGTTCAGCTTCACAGGAATCTCATTGATATTGTTTTCCTCGTCGTAGGTGCATTCGATTTTTGACGGAATAGTCATTGAGCCATCAAGGGAGAAGTCGGCATCTTTAGTTTTGAAGCCTACCTCGCCTTCATCATCTCCAATTATCATCACCCCTTTGTCAGCCTCAAATTCCTCCGTTATATATTCAATATTGCGCTTTAAGTCTGTATATTTTTCATGAACTTCATCATTTATCATGAGAACATAATCATAGGTCGAATCTTCTTCAAGTGCTCCTGTAAAAATGCCCTCAGAGAATTCGCCGTCTTTCAGCACGCAGTCTTTCTTTTCAACACAGCTCCATGCCAGTTTGCTGTCCTTTTTCCTGTAGAAAAGCTTCAAATCTATTGTATCATTCGATGCCGCCTCACCTTCGGGACATTCAAATTCAGCGGTAACCTTTGCCTGCTGAATTCCGGCCTTGCCATCTGTGCCCGTTGAAAAACCGGTCACTGCCGCGACGCTTTTTATTGTTCTTTTATCCGATATTGGAATTACCCCTGCATCACCAATATTGATGATGACATTATCACCTTCGCTTATTATTATTCCTTTATATTGACCATCCTCATACAGATCAGCAGTAAGCCTATAATCTGTGTTTTCTGTCAAACCACTAATCTTACCATAATACAGTCTGCTATATTCATCGTAAGCTAACCACGTGTCTGCTTTGCATGTTGTACATGGTATTATTTCGGTTTCCTTTGTTTCATTATAGCCCAGTTTTTCCAGAAAGACCTTCATGACCTTACTGCTATAATAACCGAACTCAGTTTTGTATGATGCCTCAAAATATAGCGCTTTTTCATCGTTATCAGGAGCAATGCGAATCGTACAAACGTCACCGTACTTGGTGAATGTGGACATATATATTTTTTTGATCACTTTGTCGGCTAAGGTTTTGTGTACGTATTGAATCTCTCCATAATTGTTCGTTGTAACATCACTATCATTATGACTGGCACCATGGATCTCATTTTCTTCAACAGGAACTTCTTCTGTGACTTTTCCTATCAGAGACGTACTCTCCTCGCGCGATGCTTCCAGTTTCACCTGACATTTGCTCGCACTATTTGCATACACAACCCAAATGACATGATCACAAGCCCGCTTGGTTTCGAGCCTCTCCGACCGATCAATTTCCTGTATTGTTCCAAGCTGCCTCATATAATACAGCCTTTCAAATGCACTTCCATCCTTGTTTTTTGAAGTATCTTTCAGCAGCATCATAGTTGAAGTGACTAATTTTTTACCTTCTTCGTTTTCCCGTTCTTTGGCTTCCTTTATTTGTACATCACTATCATTCGAAGTAAATTTAAAATTGTATGTGTATTGACCATCACAGGGAATATCATAGACCACAGGCTTGTTCAGTTTCACAGAAACATCAGCAGAAAACGCCTTATCATCTCCTGCTTCTCTCACCTTATCAAAAAGAATGACAAAATCGTCCCAATCCTCTTTATCATTGTTTGTCACTTTTATATAATAAGTCCCTGGTGAAAGCCTGCCCTTTTCCTTTGCGTAAAACACCCTTGTTTCCTGTAGTACTTTTTCATCACTAAAATGATTATTTAGATATGACACATTCCGATCATATAAAGCATCATTAAAATGTCCTGCCGGGTCTTCGCCAAAATAGTAGCATTCGTCTCCAAAGGTCCCATCATTTTCCAAAGTTCTGGACAGCTCCAGGCCAACGTAAGCGTACTCTTTACTTACAGTCGCAGTCTGGGCATTGGCGGGTATGTATTCTCCTTTATAGGTGTTTGATATGAAGTAGTATCCTTCTTCCTCGACATTTACCTCAAATGTAAGACTCTTTCCTTGCGCTATTTTCTTTTTCCCAGATGCTTCTCCAACCGTCAGCACTTCTTCTGCAAGATATGTGGCATTCAGAGTGTATGTGGCACTCTCATCGGCCTTGTTCGCCATTCTAATGATGTAGGAATCTCCTTCTTTGACATCATTCAATACATAGTCTTTTTTCTCTGCCGCATCTCTGGAATAATCTATTGCTGCCCTCAAATCCTTGTTTTTGAAGGCTTCATATGTAACATTTGTTGCCCCCTCAAATCCAATTCTGAGCGCAGTTCTTGGACCCTTCGCATTTATTATAAAAGACTTGACTTCACCTGGATTACACTCTACTGATTTCGGATCATCTCCGTTAAGTTCCTCAGGCATACTAAATTTGAGCTTCAGAGAATCAATATCGTCCTTTGCTTCAAAATAAACATAGACGGTCTCCCCTTCCTCAAGATAGCAGCCAATTCTCACGCGTTTTGGATCCATGCGCTTGTCAGTCTCTTTCCCAAAGGCATTTCCAAAACAGTCAAGCTGATCTGCTCTGGATGCGTCGGAATTGCTTCCAATATAATACCTGCAGACCATGAGCTCGCTCTCATCCACATCTGCCCCAACTGAATCGACAAAATAATATCCGTCTGTGCCGGCTGTGTACTTGAGCCAGAATGTGGAAGTCTTGCTGATATTATTGATTTCCCTGGTTTCATCCTTTGTCAGAATTTCTGCCTGCGAGAGTTTCGTCGAATCCACCACTACGCCATCAGCATCCAGGCTCTGCTGCAGTTCCATGTCTGCGAGTTCCGAATCTTCCTCATCAACTTCTCTGTCAGAAGAGTTTTCAGCCTCATCTGATTCTTCATTCACAAAGCTTTCCGTCTCATCTGACTCCACAACATTCTCCCTGCTCTCCTCAGCTGCATAAACATGCATTGAAGAAACCGGTAGCATTGTCAAAGTAACAGCCGCAGATAGAATGATAGCGGTCATTCTAGTAATGATTCTGCTTCTTTTAATCATTTTTTCTCTCCATTTATTCTTGAATTCAAAGCAAATATTGTCTTGCTTAGATATTATTTTTCAGAGCAGTATTCCTATTTCAGGGCACTCTCTGCTGCCTTTAATGCCTCGGCCACAACCTGATGCATATCATAGTACTTGTACCGTCCAAGCCTTCCGCCAAAGATCACATTCTGCTGGGCATCCGCCTTCTCCTTGTACTTAGCATAGAGAGAATTATTTCTTTCATCGTTCACTGGATAGTACGGCTCATCGCCCATCTTCCAGGTCGCGGGGTACTCCCTTGTTACAACGGTCTTCTCCTGCGTTCCATACTCAAAATGCTTATGCTCGATGATTCTTGTGTAGGGAACCTCATACTCAGTATAATTCACCACAGCATTGCCCTGGTAGTTCTCCTCGTCGAGGAGCTCCGTCTCGAATCTGAGCGACCTGAACTCAAGATTGCCGAATTCATAATCGAAAAAGGCATCCACAGGACCAGTATAGACAATTTTTTCCGCGCTCTCAGTCAGCTCATCGCGGTTGTCAAAAAAGTCTGTGGAAAGTCTCACCTCAATCATCCCCTCAGGGATGTCATCTGTCAGGATTCTCTCAACAAGCTTTGTATATCCGCCCACTGGAATTCCCTGATACTTGTCGTTGAAATAATTGTTATCATAGGTAAACCTGAAGGGCAGTCTCTTGATAATGAACGCAGGGAGCTCGGTCGCCCTCTTGCCCCACTGCTTCTCGGTGTAACCCTTCACCAGCTTCTCATAGATGTCGCGGCCCGCAAGAAGAAGCGCCTGCTCCTCAACATTTGCAGGATTCTCAGGGTTGGCAACAATTTCCCTTGCCTGAGCGGTCTGCTCGGCAATCTTCGCCTTTGCCTCCGCAGGTGTCTTCACACCCCAGAGTGCATGGAAGGTGTTCATGTTGAAGGGCAGGTTGTAGAGCTCGTCCTTGTACCTGGCAACAGGCGAGTTAGTATATCTGTTGAACTCAGCGAACCTGTTCACATAGTCCCACACTTCCTTATCACTTGTGTGAAAAATATGTGCACCATACTCATGCACCTGAATTCCTTCGACTTCCTTGGTGTAAATATTGCCGGCGATGTGGTCTCTCTTATCAATGATGAGACTTCTCTTCCCCTTAAGGGCTGCCTCCCTGGCAAAAATTGTGCCGAACAGTCCGGCGCCGACGATTAAATAATCAAACTTCTTACTCATATATCTATCCTTTCCCAAATCAAAATATTCTCAAAATCGCTTTGATTTTCTCTTTCATCCTTTTAACGCGTTTTTTCTCTTTCATCCCTCAAGGCGCTTTTTTCTCTTTCCCCTTCAAGACGCTTCATGGCCCTAAGGAAATCCTCTTCGGTGTCGATATCAAAATTCTCATCCATGAGGTAACCGGCTATATTTTTCCCAGACATCGAATGAAGCTCCGTTATCACGCGAGCCCTCATCACATCGATGCATGCATTCTGGTAATATGCCTTCGGCAGCTGCTGGCGCGGCATATTATAACATTCTTCAGGCTCATTTAACACAGGCCTGATTGAACCGTCGTCATTTAGGAACCACATTTTGTGCGGAATCTCTGTCGCCGGCGCGATGCAGCGCACGGAGTCAAGTTCCTCATTCTCAAGGAGCATCCTGATCATCGCATCGATGTCAGACACTCTTCTGATTGGATAAGTCGGTCGGAGCTGAACCACAATATCGGGTACATATCCTTCATTTTCCCTAAGGAACCTGAGCGCATGCTCAAACACGTCAATGTCAAGGGCAGTATCTGTCGCATACTCGGCAGGTCTGATGAACGGCGTCTCGGCACCATACTCGCGGGCTATCTCAGCATACCTCTCACTGTCCGTGCTTACGATTGTCCTCCCGATGAGTTCAGATCCCAGCGCATGGCGAATAGAATGGGCAATCATTGGAATGCCATTAATAGGCCTGATATTCTTGTCAACCACGCTCTTCGAGCCACTCCTGGCAGGAATGATAGCAAGTATTTTCTTATCATCTGAAGTATTCACCAAAGCTCCTCCAATCCAGTAATTCGAACTTCTAACTAATATACCCTCAGAAAATCATTTTGGCAAATTTTCCCTCCGTTCTGGGCACGAAAGCTTCTTTTAGCTTTCTTATAGCTTTCTTGTATCCCTCTTTCCTATTTCCCGCTAGAGCCATCGGGATTTTCGCTTTTTGGGTGCTTCGATGACTGGACCTTTACGCCTTTCATCGGGATTTCCGCTTTCGAGGTTTCCTCGATGATCGGATCTTAGGACTCTTCATCGGGATTTCTGCTTTTGAGGTTTCCTCGATGACTGGATCTTAGGAC
>DCHL01000071.1:26712-26861 GCA_002317595.1 Lachnospiraceae bacterium UBA1753
TCCTCGATGACTGGATCTTAGGACTATTCATCGGGATTTCTTATTTTGAGGTTTCCTCGATGACGGACTTCCTGGAAATTCATCGCGATTCGCAAGGTTACCCCAATCCCGATGAATAGCCCCATAAAATGTCATCGGAATCCATCAAT
>DCHL01000071.1:26900-31658 GCA_002317595.1 Lachnospiraceae bacterium UBA1753
ACATTCCCGCAGCCTATCAACATTCCCATAGCCTATCGACATTCCCGCAGCCTTTCGACATTCCCGCAGTCTATCCACATTCCCGCAGCCTTTCACTCTTTATAATTCCAGAAAAGGAACAGGATATTTCTGTAAAAAAAACAGGCCCACAATCATCACAGACACTGCGATAATTTGGCCCCAACACTATCATTATACTTCTGCGTTACACAAAATTGCAATCCGCTTTTTTACTGATTTTCAGGCTGATTTCTTGTTACTTATTCCGAGTTGAAATACACGTTTTCAGGGTGTATATTCGTCTTATCAACAAGGAAGCCACTTCCACTAATTCAAGATCGGAAGTTACACCCCTTGTTTACTAAATAGATGGAACCATTGTCATAACAACAAAACGGAGGTACAGTCCAAAGGAGAGTTGACAGACATTCATCGAGAGCATCAGACGGACAACGTGATCGACTTTTATAAAAGAGATGTTATCCAGTGCGGGTGAACAAGTAGCGGTCATACGACAACGAAGATAGGGCGCAGGAGATGAAGGTGAATCGAATTATTGAAGACTTGGAGGTAAAGTCCAATGGAGCAGACAGTTTAGAAGGCCGTTGTAGCAGTAAAAGCTATAGCGGCCTTCCTCGTTGATAAATTCAAAACTCAATAATTGCTTCGCAATTCTTTCGTTATAATAATGGTGGTGAAAACATACATTCAGAAATGGTTAACCTTGTACCAGCTTTAAGAATCTCTTCTCATTCTGCTGCTCATTTGTCAGAAACTGCCCATCCCTAAATAACGCATACGATGTGCATGGACTCGGTACCAACTGAGCCTGCTCTTTACTTTCTATCCTAATTGCTTTGAAGGGAATTCCGTTTTCACTTGCTGTTTTTTCAAGTATCGGCACATACTTTCCGTTGAACGGGCATTGATTTGTGTAGTATAAGACATATCCCATTTCATCTATATGCGGATGCTTGGCACAATCCTTAAACTGCGGCACTTCTGACTCTTCAGAGAAGGGCAGATACATAAGATTTATCCCTGCATCCGACACATCTGCGACCTTGAATCCCTTATATGTCAAATGCTTAGGGTCAGAAAGAAATGGCTTCTTTTTTGAAGATGACAAAATGCAAATTCCTACCTTCCCCTTCGCCTTGCTATCTTCGATACATTGATTTAGTAAATCATTTGAATATCCATGTCCTTTGAACGAACCGGAAACCCAAAAACAGTCGATATATACATATCCAGGCGCAACAATAGGAACCCATGCATTTTCTGCTGGAATATACTCAATAAAGCATTTCCCTCTTTCAGCACTCTTAATAAAAGTAAGCCCATCGTCAAAACATTTCTCCATCCATGCCTTCTTTGACGAAACCTGGATATCCTTATTATTTGATATAGCGCAGCAAATATGCTCGTTCTCAATATTCTCCCTTGTCACCTGTATATATTCCATCTATCATCCCCCAGTTAGTAAAATCTCCTGCCCTGAGCATCCTCCACCTTCGTCACCTGCAGAACACCTTTAGTGACTTTAAAGCGAATATTTTTTCCCGCAAAGGAAAGTCCAAACTCGTGACCATCATCATCCTTATATCTCGTCCTCGGATCCTCAGCCAGCACCCCGATCAGCGTCTCCTGCTTATCTTCGGGAATCTGCGCAAGAAGCTCCTCAGGAAATTCGACCTCCAGATTCATCATGACCGTCTCCTGCGTGAAGCCACCCATGGCATCCTCGTGGATATCAGCATAGGGAATGTATGGCTTAATGTCAAAAATTGGTGTCATGTCCCGCATGTCAGCGCCGGACACATACAGCACCGGTCCATCATCGTCGGAGTACTCAATCTTCTCAAGCCGCACTGAAGAAAGCCCAATAGGATTAGGCCTGAAGGGTGATCTCGTGGCAAACACTCCCATTCTCTTTCTCCCACCTAATCTCGGCGGTCTCACAGTCGCCACAAATCCGTCACGCTGATTATCCTGAAACTCCCACAGCAGCCAGATATACGAAAAACCGTCAAGCCCGCGGATAGCGTCAGGATTTCTGAATTTGGGTTCAAACACAATCCTGCCCTGAAGCTTCTCCACGAGTCCCGCCTGTCTTGGTATCCCGAATTTTTCCGGAAAATCAGTCCTAATATATGCAATTGGTTCGATTTCTATTTTTTCCATACACATCATTCTATCACCAGCGCGGTCTTAATGCTATAATTCATTTGACGCCTCGCAAGCGAAGAGACATAGGGTATGGTGAAAAATATGTACACAACAGTAATCAAAAATATGGATATTGCAATGATAGCAGACAGCGGACAGGCCTTCAGATTCAGGCGCGTCCCCGAGAAATGCACGGACCAATCCGTCACCTATGCACTGATTGCCTTCGGTCGTTACCTTGAGATAACCCAGAGCGGCGAAGAGTTCACCTTCTCCTGTTCAGAAGAAGAATGGGAAAAAATATGGAGGTCGTACTTTGACCTTGATACAGATTACGAAGCCATCGGCGAGCTGATTCTCGCATCAGGCGATGACTACCTCATCGAGGCCTACAACAGGGGCCGCGGCGTCAGGATATTAAGGCAGGACCTCTGGGAGATGATTATCACCTTCATGATTTCCCAGAACAACAATATTAAGCGCATCGCAGGCAGTGTCGACAAGCTCTGCGTGCGCTCGGCAGTCCCAATCATCACACAGGTTCCTGCTGAGTCTGATCGTTCTGCTGAGTATGATAGTTCTACTGAGTTTGATCATTCCGCTGAAGCGAATACTCCTGCCCCCTTCGAAAACGGAGCATTTTCATTCCCCGCTCCAGGCGAGGTTCCTATGGAAGTATTTGAAGATAAGAGCATGGGGTTCGGATATAGGGCCGAATACCTGTCAGGAATCTACACATATGCAGCCAAGCATCCTGACTGGGTTGATTCATTAAAAGACATGAGCTACGACGAAGCAATGGAAGCCCTTCTTGCCATCAAAGGCATAGGAAAGAAGGTCGCCAACTGTATCTGTCTCTTCGGACTCCACCATGTTGACGCCTTCCCCATCGATACCCACGTTAAGCAGATCCTTGCAGCACACTATCCAAATGGCTTTGACTTTGAGCGCTACAAGGGAGTCGCTGGCATCGTGCAGCAGTATATGTTCTACAACAAGATTTCAGGATAAATTACTGGGCAAGCCTGTCCATGCCCATTCTCTCTGTGAATGTTTTTCCACCATATCCAAACCTGAAATCCAGGTATGTATTCTGGTTAACCTCAAGATACCCGTTATAGCGATACACAAGCCTGCAGGTTCCAGCAGGACTGATATTGCGTGACTTCTTAAGTTTCAGAGTGTTCAGATGGATAAACATACTTCCAGAAGACTCCTGAACCTTAAGATACCTGTTATTTCCACTGAAGGATATCTTCCTGTCAGAACAGTTAGCAAAATCCACTGTGATTTCCGTCCAGTCCTTACCCTTCTTTGTTTTGCCCCTTGTCAGCACCGCCTTACTTCCGAAAACAGCGTCACCAGCCTTCGGAATTACCATTCCCTTTGACTGTACTGCCTTGCCAAGACCACTCTTCATACTTCCTGGAATCACCCTGAAATAGTAGTACTTTGTACGAGGAAGCATATGTGCTATATCATCCGCATCAATATTCCAGGTAGTACCAGAATATGTCACATGTGAGCGAACCGTATTAGCATCCTTCGCTCTTTTATTGTCATACATTCCAATCATGTATAAATCTGCCCCTGGCTTTCTCTTCCAGGCTAACTGAATCAGATAAACACCATAGTCATTACGATAGAATTTGTCTCCCACCTTGAATCCAGAGACCTTGCCAAGCTTCTTAGCAGTGGTTCCTGAATTCACCTTGTATTCGCTGAAAAAATCTGCAGCAGAGGTCTCTGCTTCATCTTCTTTCTCTTCCAAAGAATACTCATCAATCACCATGTCTGAAGCATCTGTGAGGGCGAAAACCTGTATATCATCTGAATGCACAAATTCATCTTCAGCGACCTCGCACGAATCACTTTCAATATCTCGGTCATCCTGATAAACCAAAACACAGTTCTCCTCTACAGCGGTATTCACATCAACAATATCCTTTTCGGAAGCTGACACAGAAACCGAGCATGCCAGCACTGATATTGTCAAAAAAATGAAGAATAATACTTTTTTCATAATAATGTCCTTTTCCCAATCAAAGAGGCTGCAGCAACTGCCACAGCCTCTCATCACATATCATCAATTACTAGCCCAGGTAAGATAAAAATTCCCTCTACGATAGTTAAAGTAACCTTTCAGGTTATTAAAATACAATATAGGATGGGCACCCTTTGTAGTAAATTTTACCTTCTTTGATTTACCAGGCTTAACCGTTACGTTTCCGCACTTAAAATTATAATTTAATGTAGTTCCAGAATATGCCTCAAGCTTCCTATTTTTTCCACGAATTGTAACAGGCTTTGTTCCATTATTAGTGAAGGTGACATACATAGTTGTCTTTCCAGAAAGATAGTATTTTCCAGCCTCAACCTTTGAAATTCTAAAACTGTGGGCATCAGGAACGGTAACCTTGACAGGGTTGCTCATCGATCCATAAGTTCCCAGAGCAGGGCAATATCCCATAATCCTGAAATAGTATGTATTATTTGTAAGAAGAGTACCTGCGAAATTCTTAACACTTACAGGGTATGTCCCAGTCGTTCCAGTTGCAGGACTAGAATGCCAGTATACACCTCCAACAG
>DCHL01000071.1:31726-36491 GCA_002317595.1 Lachnospiraceae bacterium UBA1753
CGAAATGTTAGAATTAATCTTAAAAGAAAAATCGAGCTCATCACTATATGTCGCTGTTGACTTGAAGTTCTTTATCTTAGTCGAAGGCTTCTTCGTTGCATTTACCGAATAAGCATTTTCCGAATTTACAACAGAACCTGCTTCACCTCCAGTAAATGACAATTCATCAACAGAACCCAAAATCGCCTCAACTACATCGTCTTCGATAACGAAATTCTCGCCATCCGCTCCTTCTCCTCCAAGTACAAGCGTAACCTTCTGGCCATCATCGACACCCTGATTATCTCCAGCCACAATCTCAACGTCCACGCTCTCAGCCTCGGCAGTTGCCTTTTCAGCTTCCTCAGCCTCTTCCTCGCATGCGACAGCCTCGACCTCCTCAACTGCTTCCTCTGCCTCCACAGTAATCTCCTCGACAGGAGCCTCTGCAGCAAATGCAGGAATTGAAGTAGCTGTCATCACTACTGCAAGCAATGTTGCTAATACCATCTTCTTCATAAATAACTCTCCTATAACATATAATTAATATCATGTTGCCTCATATCAATAGGAGGCAACGTTCTGTAACTTATTTTTGGACAATTGTATTTCACAATTTCGTAACAATTTTATCACATAACATTTTTCTCTGTCACTACAATTTATTGCGATAATATTCACAGAAAAAAATTGGATTTCATGCATTATTGCACAAAATCCAATACAAAGTCCAAAATCGTAACAAAAATGTACTATTAAAATATAATCACCACGGAGAGAACTCGCAGACAGATGTACCTGTCATACCCTCATCTTATCCCGGCAGATTCCAATGAGAGAAATGCCCTTAGCCTTTCCGCCATTGATATTAACGATGACATCGCTGACACTTCCGTAGGGGCCCACCACATATCCATTGCAGTACACATTGTGGGCTGTGAACTCGTTTCTTTCTTTTGAAATGTTGAAAGTATGTACTTCCTTGGTGATATCCTCGCGGTCATTGTATACAGTCAGAATCAGAGAATCGCTGCGCTTTCCAACAGCATTGAAGAGTTCAGGCTTTGAACATATCTCAGTAATATATCCGTTCCTCGTGAGATAGTCAGCCAACGCCTTGGGCGAAGTTCCAAACTTACCCGATAAGACCATTCCGTCCTTCTCGAACTCACTGATAACCACGGCAAGGCTCTTCTCATGCCTTCCACAGATATTGTACATGGCATTAAATACTGCAAATACCTCACAACCCGAAAACTGCATGGTGAAGTCGCCATATTTCATATCAGTATAGGAATTCTGATCCTCAATATAGCCTTTTGCCCTCTCTATATTCTCAAGATGTCTCCGATAACTCTCTTCATTCTCGCGAAGGTGGCCCGTGTAATCCTTCTTCATTATTTTCTGCTGCTTGCGCATCAGTTCAAATGCACCGAGGACCACACCGTTCCCTACGTATCTAGGAATGAAAGCATTTAATTTTTTCCCCATCAAGTATTACCAGCAGACCTCTCCCTTATTGAAGAGCATCTCGGGGCAGATATCCTCAAGGGTAGCTGCTCCACACATACGCATTGTGTCCTTAAGTTCGCCAATAAGCTTCTGTGTATATGTCTTAACGCCCTCTGCTTCTCCGCCGTATACTGCTGTCACATAAGGTCTTGCAATGATTACTGCATCTGCTCCAAGAGCGAGTGCCTTGAAGATATCAACGCCGTCCCTGATGCCGCCATCGACAAGAATCATCATGTCGTCACCAACTGCCTCAACAATACCCCTGAGAACCTCAGCGGTCGCAGGGCACTGGTCAAGAACTCTTCCGCCGTGGTTGCTGACAACGATTCCTCTCGCTCCAGCCTTCTTTGCCTTGAGCGCTCCTGCAACTGTCATGACACCCTTCACGATAAAGGGCTTATCTCCAAGATTGCTTACCAGTTCAGCAAGCTCATCTACAGTCTTGGAGCCAGCAGGAGGTGTAAGGTTCTGAAGGAAGGGAAGTCCAGCCGCATCAATATCCATGGCTACTGCAATACAGTCTGACTCCTTAACCAGAGCAAACTTCTCTGCAAGTGTATTCACATCCCAGGGCTTCACCGTCGGAACTCCGACACCGCCTGCTACCTTGATTGCAGAGGTTGCAGCCTGCATAACTGCTGCATTGGTTCCATCACCAGTGAATGCCATAATGCCATTGTCTGCACATGCCGGAACAAGAATGTTGTTATACTCCACATCATTATACTTGTCACCGTAGTGAAGATTGACCGCTCCTACAGGTCCTGCAAAAACGGGAAGAGCCATCTTCCTGCCAAAGAAATCAAAGCTGATATCGGGATCACAGTTTTCTGCAATTGTGTCGAGGTTGATTCTTATTTTTTTCCAGGCATCAAAATTCCTGATTGCAGTGTCTCCCATGCCCTTCGAGCCAGGTCCAGGTATCTGCTTTCCGCAGGCCTTGCCATTACATACGGGGCAGGCCTTGCAGTACGATCCAATGCAGGTTCTCGCTGTCTCAAGTACTTCCTGATAAGTCATTATCGTTAATCCTTTCTATCGCATCCAAATAGTATTCTTTGAAAAAATATACGCAGCTACTTCGGCTGCAACCGACAAAAACAGAGGTGTCAGCTCGCAGCCATCGCCGCGAAGAGTGCTGCAATCTCCTCCTCGGAAAGCACTCTGTTAGGGTCTGAACTGTCTGAGGATGATGCCATCATGACAGCCTCCTCCTGTGCCCTCTCCTGGTCTGCCGACTGAAGTATTCCATCAATGGAACCCTGGGCAGTAGTATATCCAATGCTTCCGATAACTCTGTCGTTCTCCTGCTGAATCAGCTGGCTAACATCCACCGCAGTAGTGTTGCTGACATCAAGTCCATTCTCCGCAAGGAATTTATTGTAGTCATCTCCTGAGATATTCGTACGAATTGTTGTATCATTGGCCCAGAAGGTACCGCCCTCAATGGAATCAGCGGCTGCGCGTTCTCTCTCAAGACGCTCTGCCTCCTGCTCCTCCTGCTGTTTCCGGAAAAGTTCCATCTGCCATGCGGCATACTCCTGAGGTGTCATAATCCCCAGCCTGTACTTCTCCTCATAGCTGTAATTAATCCTGAAACGCTTGATAATCGTATCCGTGGCATGAACTGGTGGTGCCTCTGAGGTCCCCGGCTCAGGCGGATCATAATTATAGAAGTGATTTTTTATTATTGTTGTTGATTTTGAAATCACGCCCCCCGCTCCTTCTCATCATCACGTGTTCTATTATTATACATCACCCAAAATGCCACTACAAGTACAGTAATTAGTGCCCCTGTGCTATCTATCACTATATCTGACACCTGTCCGCTTCGTCCAGGCACAAAAAGCTGATGAAATTCATCACTTGCAGCATAAGCAGAGGTCAGAAGCCAGGCCACAATACAGTTCCTGACACTTCCGTCATAAAATATACCCAGCAGAAGCAGACCAAGCAGTCCATACTCGGCAGCATGTGCACTCTTCCGCACAATATGGTCAATTGCCAGCGCGTAATCCTCCTGCTGTGACTCACTCATCTCTTCGAACCCAGGTACGACAACTGTACCTACCATACGCCCGATGTAGGTACTGTCCTGAGTAGACTCATTTCCGGTCCTGCTCGACATCGCAAATATCACGGCCATCCACATAACCGAAAGTATAAGAAATATCTTTTTTCTTCCGCTCAAATTTTTTATCCAACGCATACTGTAATCATAACACACATTAAAAAAAACAAAAGGCACTCCCAATGATAATTATCAGGAAGTGCCTGTTATTCTCAGTATTTTATTAAAAGCAAGGCGGATTGCAATGGCCTGCTCCTAATTTTTGTCCAGGTATCTCTTAACCTCAGCCACAGTAACCCCGCTCAGGGCAACAAGGGCAACAAGGTTAGGAAGTGCCATAAGTCCGTTGAAGATATCTGCTATTGTCCAGACTGCTGCAACGGTCATGTAAGGACCAATGAAAATTGCAAGGATATAAAGCCAGCGATACACATTTACTACCGTCATATTGCCGTCTGTAAGGTACTCAAGACATCTCTCTGAGTAGTAATCCCATCCAAGGATTGTCGTGAACGCAAAGAACACAAGGCAGACCATGAGGACGAAGGATGCAACGGTTGCAGGAATAGGAAGTCCGAGCTGGAATGCCTTTGTTGTGACTGCAACGCCCTCAAGACCCATATCCCACGCGCCTGTGATAACGATTGTAAGACCTGTGAGTGTACAGATGACAAGTGTATCAATTACAGTTCCCATCATTGAGATGAGTCCCTGGCGAACCGGGTCGTCTGTCTGTGCCGCAGCTGCTGCAATAGGTGCACTACCAAGTCCGGCCTCGTTAGAGAAGATTCCTCTCGCAATACCCTTCTGCATAGCCATGATCATTGCTCCAAGAGCACCACCTGCTGCCGCTCTCATACCGAATGCGCTCTGAACGATCTCAACAATCGCTGCCGGAATCTTTCCAAGGTTAAAAATAAGTACAAGAAGTGCAAACACAACGTAGAGCACTGCCATGAACGGAACTATGATCTCAGCAACCTTGGCAATTCTCTTAAGTCCACCGATGATTACAAGTCCAACGCAGACTGTAAGGATGATACCTGTGATTACTACTGTCCATGAGTAGCTTTCACCAAACAGATTTACAGTCATTGCATTGTCTGCATCAAAGAAATTATTCACTGCAGATGCAATTCCGTTTACCTGTGTGAAGGTACCGATTCCAAAAAGACCTACTCCAACACCGAAGAATGCGAA
>DCHL01000071.1:36554-37174 GCA_002317595.1 Lachnospiraceae bacterium UBA1753
GGGCCGCCAACGATATGACCATCCTCAGCAACAACTCTGTACTTAACTGCAAGCATACACTCCGAGAACTTGGTTGCCGTTCCCAGCAGGGCCGCAATCCACATCCAGAACATTGCTCCAGGTCCTCCTGCAACAATCGCAGTTGCAACACCGACAATGTTTCCTGTTCCGATTGTCGCCGAAAGCGCAGTACAGAGCGCACCAAAGCTCGATACCTCTCCATGCTCTCCGCTCGCCTCGTTTGCACGAATAAGCTTAATGGCATGAACAAGCTTGGTAACCTGAATACCCTTTAATCTTACGGTAAGGAAAATTCCCACAACAAGAATCAACACGATAAGTGGGATACCCCAGACGAAACTGTCGACAGCGTCCAGGAATGAACTGATAGTAGCTAACATAAAAACTCTCCTCCTTAGAAATATAACAATTTCCGGAGAAATCCATTGCTCTGTCCTTTTGCCTGAGAGATCGACATATTTTCCACTTCTATGCCTTACACCTTCGGCGCCCGTGCAGGGGACTCTCCAGAGTCGCGATGGCACTTTCTATCATTTTTCCATCGCAGAGATTTATACTAACAGATTTTTTCCATGTCTTCAACCTGTAATTTGATTCGC
>DCHL01000071.1:37276-37617 GCA_002317595.1 Lachnospiraceae bacterium UBA1753
TTTGCTGATTCGCCTTTTCTAGTGCGCAGTATTGGCTCTAGGTTGATTCTGCACCGAAGCCTATACTGCATTTTGGGAAATGTTATTGGCTACTGCGTAAAAGTTCATAGCAGCCAATACAAGAAATCTCCTTAGCGTTATGGGCAACATTAAAACCTGCTGATGAGCCAATAACCACCAGAAAAAGTATTTGTTAAGTTTGTTATGGCTACCAGCCAGAAAAGGGAAGAAGCCAATACAAGTAACAAAAACTCAGTATAGGGCAACCAAAGGAATAGCGGGATACCCTATACGCAGCTCGAGCACAGGACCAAAACTCAGTATAGGGCAACCAGAAAAAT
>DCHL01000117.1 GCA_002317595.1 Lachnospiraceae bacterium UBA1753
GGAGATTCGTGGCACATCTACAAGAATGGTGGACGTGTTGACATGGGAATTGATGCCATTGAGTGGGCCGTGAGGGCTAACGAACTCGGCGCAGGGGAACTACTTGTCACAAGTATGGACTGCGACGGTACTAAGGAAGGCTATGACATCGAACTTACTGCAGAGATTGCGAAGCGTGTTTCCATTCCCGTAATTGCATCGGGCGGCGCAGGAAAACTTGAGCATTTTTATGATGCGCTTACAGCTGGATGTGCGGATGCGGCTCTTGCTGCTTCCCTTTTCCATTATAAAGAACTTGAGATAGAGCAGGTTAAGCAGTATCTTCGTGAAAGGAATGTGCCTGTAAGATGTCAGCAATAACGAATGACTGGCTCGGACCGCTTGAGCCAGAATTTAAGAAACCATATTATAAGAATCTGTATTTGAAGATAAGGGAAGAATATACGAACTACAAAGTTTTTCCTGAATCTAATGATATTTTTAATGCCTTTGATTTTACGCCATTATCAAAAGTGAAGGTCGTAATAATCGGGCAGGATCCTTATCATGGAGATGGGCAGGCCCATGGTCTGTGTTTCTCCGTGAAATACGGGATTGATACACCGCCGTCCCTTGTAAATATTTATAAGGAACTGGCTGATGACCAGGGATGCTACATTCCCGATAATGGTTATCTGAAAAAATGGGCAGACCAGGGCGTGCTTCTTTTGAACACAGTCCTCACGGTCAGAGCCCATCAGGCAAATTCCCACAGAGGAATAGGCTGGGAGGAATTTACGGACGCTGCAATCAGGATACTGAATGAGCAGGATCGTCCGATGGTATTTCTGCTTTGGGGAGCACCTGCACAGAAGAAGGCACAGATGCTTAATAACAGCAAGCACCTTGTGCTTATGGCACCACATCCGAGTCCGCTGTCAGCGTACAGGGGATTTTTCGGGTGTAAGCATTTTTCGAAGTGCAACGAGTACCTAGTAAAAAATGGTCTGTCTGCGATTGACTGGCAGATCGAAAACGTAACAGGAAAGGAAAACAGAAATGATTAAGAAACCATTTACAACAAAAGAGAAGATTGAAGAAATCGTAAAGTCTTATCCCACGCCGTTTCATCTTTATGATGAGAAGGGTATTCGTGATAATGCAAAGGCATTAAAGGACGCTTTTTCGTGGAACAAGGGTTACAGAGAGTACTTTGCAGTCAAGGCAACACCCAATCCTTTCCTGATAAAGATTCTTCAGGAGTATGGCTGCGGATGTGACTGTTCATCGCTCACAGAGCTTATGCTTGCTAAGCAGATTGGCTCTACAGGGGAGCTTATCATGTTTTCTTCAAATGATACCCCTCTTGAGGAGTTCAAGTACTGTAACGACCTTGGTGGAATCATCAACCTTGATGATATTACACATATTGAGGCTGTTGAGAAGTCAGTTGGCTACATTCCTGAGACAATCAGCTGCCGTTTTAATCCAGGTGGAGTGTTCCAGATGAGTAACGGAATCATGGATAATCCTGGAGATGCGAAGTACGGAATGACTGAGGAGCAGATTGTAGAGGCATTTAAGATTCTTAAGTCTAAGGGTGCAAAGAACTTCGGTATCCATGCGTTCCTTGCATCTAACACTGTAACTAACGAGTATTACCCCAAGCTTGCAGGAATCATGTTCAATCTTGCTGTTAAGCTTAATAAGGAAACAGGAGCACATATCTCATTTGTTAATCTTTCGGGAGGAATCGGAATTCCTTATAGACCTGACCAGGAGCCTAACGATATTAAGGTTATCGGAGAGGGCGTTAGGGCTGAGTATGAGAAGATTCTCACACCTGCAGGAATGGATGATGTAGCAATCTTTACAGAGCTCGGCAGATATATGATGGGACCTTACGGTGCGCTTGTTACACAGGCAATCCATGAGAAGCATACTCATAAGGAGTATGTAGGTGTTGATGCCTGCGCTGCTAACCTCATGAGACCTGCAATTTACGGTGCATATCATCACATTACAGTTCTGGGCAAGGAAGATGCAGCATGTGACCATAAGTATGATGTTACAGGTTCGCTCTGCGAGAACTGCGATAAGTTTGCAGTGGACAGAATGCTTCCTGAGATTGAGAAAGGCGATTATCTGTTTATTCACGACGCTGGTGCGCATGGTTTCTCAATGGGATACAACTACAATGGAAAGCTCCGTTCTGCAGAACTTCTGCTTCAGGAGGACGGTTCGGTTAAGCTTATTAGAAGAGCTGAGACTCCCAAGGATTATTTTGCGACATTTGATATTTTCCCTGAGTGCAGTGAACTCGTAGAAGCATAATGGCAGAAATAATCAGAGTTGACAGGCTTGACTTGCCTGAAATTGCAGTATTTTCGCAGCTGAATGAAGTACAGTTGAAGCGATATTATGAACCGAATGGAGGTATTTTCATTGCTGAAAGCGCAATGATTATAAACCGTGCCCTTGATGCGGGCTGCATTCCGGTTTCAATGCTTGTAGAAGAGAAAAAAATAGAGGGTGAGGCCGCGACGCTTATTGAGCGTTGCTGTGATGTTGATATCCCTGTATTTACATCGGGTGAAGAAATTCTGTCCATAATAACAGGATACACACTTACGCGGGGGATGCTTTGCGCTATGAAGCGTCCGCTTGAGAAGACACCAGCTCAGGTCTGCGAAAATGCAAGGCGGATAGCTGTCCTTGAAAATGTGATGAATCCAACAAACGTCGGTGCGATTTTCAGAAGCGCTGCTGCTCTTGGTGTGGAGGCTGTACTGCTCACAAAGTCATGCGCTGATCCATTATATCGAAGGGCACTACGTGTTGGAATGGGCACTGCATTCAGTATTCCATACGCCGTTATTGAGGATGATTATACAACACTTCCTGGAAGGCTCAGAGAACTTGGATTTGAGTCTGTTGCCATGGCACTAAGAGATGACAGTATGTCAATTGATGACCCAGTTCTCAAGGAAAAGGAGAGGCTTGCAATTATCCTTGGAACAGAAGGGGAAGGCCTTAATGATGAGACGATAGAGGATAGTGATTACACAGTAAAGATTCCAATGTATCATGGTGTTGATTCGCTTAATGTGGCGGCGGCCAGTGCAGTTGCATTTTGGGAATTTACAAAGAAGTAAAAATAAAAGCTGTTGCTGAGGAAATGATTCCAAAGCAACAGCTTTTTTAGTGCCGGCTGCGGGGGTCGAACCCGCACGATGTTACCACCAACAGATTTTGAGTCTGTCTCGTCTGCCAATTCCGACAAGCCGGCAAAATAAGAAGCAGATAACGGGAATCGAACCCGCCTCCTCAGCTTGGGAAGCTGATGTTCTACCGATGAACTATATCTGCAAAACTGATAAACATTCTACCATACTATTTTTAGTTTTGCAAATGTTCCTGATGGATGGAAGATGGCTCAAAAATCGGTTCACATTTATTGCATGAACATGGTGAAAAGGTGTATATTATATAAGTGTATGCTTTGATGGGAGAGGAATGTCTGATGACCTGTAAAGAAGCTGAGGCAATGATAACTGCATATATGGAAGATGCCTTGGAAATCCCAGAACTTCGTAGTTTTGTAAGGCACATAGACGAGTGTCCGGACTGCAGGGATGAGCTGGAAGTCAGATTCCTTGTGTATAAGGGCCTTCAGAGACTTGAAGAGGGAGAAGCCTTTGATCTTAAGCATGAGCTTGATATTAAGCTTGCTCATACTCGAGGTGTTGTTGCCATCGCATACAGGGTAAAGATTGCCCTTGTGATTACTGGCATTGTACTTTCACTGGTGCTAGTAGGTGTAGTTCTTGGAATACTTGTGTTATAGGAACAGGTGTATTTATGAGTGAGAAAATTGTTCTGGTTGATGGACATAGTATGATGAACAGGGCATTTTATGGAGTGCCGCCCCTCACGAATTCTAAGGGACTTCATACTAATGCCATCTTTGGATTTTTGAATATTTTATTGAGTGTTCTGGATAATGAGAAACCGCAGTATCTGATGGTTGCTTTTGACTTAAAGGCACCCACTTTCAGACACAGGATTTATGAAGCATATAAGGGCACGAGAAAGGCAATGCCTGATGAACTCAGGGAGCAGATACCAGTAATAAAGGACGTGCTGTCGGCAATGCAGATTCCTATCATGACCTATGAAGGGTTTGAGGCCGATGATATTCTTGGCACTATGGCAAAGCGGGCCGAGGCTGCCGGACTTGAGGTATGTATTCTCTCCGGTGACAGGGACCTTCTTCAGCTTGCTACAGAGAAGACCAAGATTAAGCTTCCACACACCAAGGGCGGCAAGACTGAGACGGAAGATTTTTTCGCCGCAGACGTGCTTGCAAAATACCAGGTGAGTCCTGCTGGAATCATTGAGCTTAAGGCTCTTATGGGCGATTCTTCTGATAACATCCCTGGTGTTCCGAAGGTCGGTGAGAAGACGGCAACCGAGCTCGTTAAGACCTATGGATGTATTGAGAATCTTAAGCTTCATATAGAGGAAATCTCAAAGAAATCAATCAGGGAGACTCTGACTGAGAACTTTGATATGGCTGAACTGTCAAAGGTGCTTGCCACAATCAACACAGCAGTTGAGCTGCCGTATTCTCTTGAAGACGGACGAGTCGACACAATTTTTACCAAAGAAGCATATGACCTGTTAAAACAGCTTGAGTTCAAGAATATTCTCAGCAGGTTTGACGCCGAGAGTGTCCGCGACGAGCATAAGGAAGCGGAGACTTTCAGATATATTGATGATTTTTCAGAGACTGAGGCAATATTTGAGCGTGCAGCTAAGAGCAGTGAGATTGGCGCACAGCTAGTCGGCGATGATTCACTTGTTGGAATAGCACTCAGTATCTCTGATGATGAGACTGCCTTTGTCAAAGTGGAAGGTTTTGTGACTGAGGGCTACATCCTTGACAAGTTCAGTGCACTTTTACAGATGCAGGGACTTACAATATCGATGTTTGGCCTTAAGAAGCAGCTCCATTTCCTTGATGGCAGTGACTTTGATGGAGATTACAGGGATGGGTTGTTCGACACTTTGGTTATGTCGTACCTGCTCAATCCATTAAAGAGCGATTACTCGGCTGAGGACGTAGCACAGGAGAGCCTCGGACTTTCACTTCAGAGCAGGAAACAGCTGTTTGACAAGCTTTCCCTCGATGATGCTGTCAGCCAGAAGGCAGATCTGTTCCTGTCCTATGCCTGCTATCAGGCCTATGTCAGCAGGAAGGCAAGAACCGTTCTATTAGAAAAAATAAAAGAGCTTGGAATGCAAGACCTTCTGATGAATATTGAACTTCCGCTTATCTTTACGCTCTGGAGAATGGAGCGCGAGGGAATAATTGTAAAGAAGGAAGATCTTGCTGCTTACGGTGAAAAGCTGTCGCACAGGATTTCTGAGCTTGAGGATGCTATATACGAGGGTGCTGGTGAGAAGTTTAATATCAACTCACCCAAGCAGCTTGGTGAGATACTTTTTGAAAAAATGAAGCTTCCAGGAGGCAAGAAAACCAAGACTGGGTATTCGACGGCAGCTGATGTACTTGAGAAGCTTGCAGCAGATGTTCCATTTGTGGCGGACATACTTGAGTACAGGGGACTTGCAAAGCTTAAGTCGACATATGCCGATGGTCTTGCTGGGTTTATCAGGGAGGACGGAAGGATACATTCCACCTTCCATCAGACAATCACTGCGACAGGAAGACTTTCATCTGCTGACCCGAATCTTCAGAATATCCCGATTCGGACAGAGATTGGCAGGCAGCTCAGAAGGGTATTTGTGCCTAAGGAAGGATATCTGTTCGTTGACGCAGACTACTCGCAGATTGAGCTGAGACTCCTGGCGAGCATGTCAGAGGATGAGAAGCTGATTGAGGCATATGGCCAGGAGCAGGATATTCACAGGATTACTGCTTCCCAGGTTTTCAAGGTTCCCTTTGAGGAGGTTACCCCGCAGCTTAGACGGAATGCCAAGGCAGTTAATTTTGGTATCGTGTACGGCATCAGTTCCTTTGGACTGTCACAGGACCTTTCGATTGGCAAGAAGGAAGCCCAGCAGTACATAGAGAATTACTTCCTGACATATCCTGGGGTCAAGGCATTTCTTGACCGCCTTGTAAGCAATGCGAAGAAGAATGGTTATGTGGAGACCATGTACGGGCGCAGGAGACCTGTTCCGGAGCTCTCAGGCGGCAATTTCATGCAGAAGCAGTTTGGTGAGCGTGTTGCCATGAATGCCCCCATTCAGGGAACTGCTGCAGATATTATGAAGATTGCGATGATAGCTGTTGACAGGCGGATCAGATGGGAAGGCCTGAAGTCAAGGCTTCTTCTTCAGGTACATGATGAACTCCTGATAGAGACGGCTCCTGACGAGCTTGAGACGGTAAAATCCATCCTTCGCGAGGAGATGTCAGGTGCAGCGCGGCTTCCGGTCAGACTTGAGGCTGATGTACAGTCAGGTCCGACCTGGTACGAGGCACATTAATTGTCTGGGTAGACTGATATGAGATTTATTGGGATTACAGGGCAGGTTGGTTCAGGTAAGTCAGAGGTCCTGAAGCAGCTGCAGGAAAAATATAACTGCAGGATAATTCTTGCTGACAACGTGGCGCATGAGGTTCGTGAGCCAGGCGGTGAGTGTTATGAGAAGATTGTTGAGCTCATTGGCACTGAAAGCCTGAACGAGGATGGAACGATAAACCGCCAGAAGATGGCTGCTATTATTTTTTCGGATAAAGCAGTCCTTAAGAAGGTCAATGAGCTGATACATCCCGCAGTGAAGAACAGGATTCTTGAAATCTACAGTGAGGAGAAGGAAAAGGGTGAGATAGATTATCTCTTTCTGGAGGCTGCACTCCTGCTGGATGATGGCTATGACAGGATATGTGATGAGCTGTGGTTCATCTATGTGCGTGATGAAGTGAGGCGCGAGAGGCTTAAGGCATCGAGAGGGTACAGTGATGAGAAGATAGACAGTATCCTTAAGGGACAGCGTTCAGAGGCACAGTTCAGACAGGCCTGCAAATGGACAATTGACAACAGTGATGAGATAGAACTCACTATGGAGCAGATTGGATTGATTCTTTCTTAAAAATAGGGAAATCATAGGGAACAGGGAAAATGGCAACTACAAAAAAGCATTCTGGACAATTAGTTTTCGGACTTGATATCGGTACAAGGAGCATCGTTGGTACAGTTGGATACCTCGAAGGAGAGGCATTCCATATTATCGCTCAGCATGTGAAGGAGCATGAGAGCCGCTCGATGCTTGATGGACAGATTCATGATATTGCAGCGGTTGGGCAGACAATTACAGAGGTCAAGACGGCGCTTGAGGAGATGCTTGGCAGACCTCTTAAGGAAGTATGTATAGCAGCAGCCGGACGTGTTCTTAAGACAATTGATGTGACTGCCGAGCAGACGTTTGAGGAAGATGTCACAATCACCCAGGAGATGATTTATTCCCTGGATCTTCTTGGCGTTGAGAAGGCATATGACAGGCTTCTTGAAGAGAATAATATCTCGGATACTAAGTTTTACTGTGTTGGATATACCGTAGTCAGATATATGCTTAACGGAAATCCAATCGGTAACCTTGAGAATCACAAGGCAAGGACGATTTCCTCTGAACTAATCGCCACATTCCTTCCTGATGATGTTGTCGATGGTCTGTACAAGGCAGTTCAGATGGCAGGACTTCAGGTTGCGAACCTGACACTTGAGCCTATTGCAGCAATCCAGGTAGCTATTCCTGTTAATTTCCGTATGCTTAATATCGCACTTGTGGATGTTGGCGCAGGAACAAGCGATATCTGTATTACCAAGGATGGAAGCATTATCGCCTATGGTATGATTCCTACAGCAGGAGACAGGCTTACAGAGACCATAGCCCAGGCGCTCCTGGTTGATTTTGCACAGGCTGAAAAAATAAAGATTGCAGCTGGTGGCAAGAGTGCGTCAATTGGCTACAAGGATATTATGGGGCTGCCTCAGAAGATTACACCTGCTGGTGTGAAAAAGATTATTGAGCCTGTTGTTTCTTCAATGGCAAAGGAAGTTGCTGCCAAAATGAAGGAACTCAACGGAGGGAAGTCTGTTTCGGCTGTGTTCGTGGTTGGCGGAGGCGGCAAGATTTCGGGATATACCCAGGCTCTTGCCAAGGAGCTTGGCATTGTGAAGGAGAGAGTTGCGCTAAGAGGCGAGGAAGTAATGGGTAATATCATCTTTGACTGCCCTGGCGGAAAGAAGGACTCGCTCTTTGTCACACCTATTGGCATCTGTCTTAATTTTTATGACCAGAAGAATAATTTTATTTTCGTATCCTTCAATGGTGAGAGAATAAAGCTTTACGATAATTCGCATCTCCTTGTTGTAGATGCTGCCATGCAGGCAGGCTTTCCCAATGAGAACCTGTTCCCAAGAAGAGGAGCCCAGCTTTCATACACTGTCAATGGTAAGCAGAAGGTTCTCCGCGGTGAGCCGGGAGAGACTGCTGTCATCACAGTTAACGGTGCTGATGCCGATATCAATACTCCAATCGCAGCCGGTGATAAAATTATCGTTAAGGAGTCAACAGCAGGTGCTGCAGGTCACATGAGTATTGGACAGCTTCCTGAGTATGACAGTACAATCACAGTTGTTGTAAATGAAAAGAAGGTATATCTGCCAAAGTTTGCAGAGGTTAATGGTCAGCTCCAGTCTGCTTATTATGATATTCAGGATGGCGACGATATCAAGATGCTGTCCTACTACACAGTTCAGCAGATAATTGAGTTTATGGATGTCATTCTCAAGGAAGATATGAATATCTATGTCAACAACAAGCGTGTTGGCCGGGATGAGAAGGTATATGAGAACTTTGACGTGATCTGGACAATGGAAGAGCAGAAACTGTCAGATTATGATTATGATGCAGCAATTACTGCACAGAAGTTTGAGAACCTTCCTGATGGGGAAGATGGTGATGTGGAAGACGCACACCTTCCTGAAGATATGCAGGACATGGTTTCAAAGCCAGGACCTCAGATAAAATGGGTTAAGGGACCTGGTGGACAGCTGATGCCTGTTCCGGCAGGCGGCGCTCCTGCAACTGATTCAAAGGCGATGCAGCCTGCGTATGAAGGCACAAAGCTTACTGTTATGGTAAATAATGAACCAGTGGAACTGACTGGCAAGGACAGCTATGTGTTCGTGGATATTTTTGACAAGATTGATTTCGACCTCAAGCAGGCACCGACTGGATGCATTGTGTCCACTGTCAGGAACGGCTTCAGGGCCGAGTATTCTGAAAAAATAAACAGCGGAGATATTCTCGAGGTCAAGTGGATTGACGGCTATTCACAGCTGCCGCCGTTCCCTCCCAAGGAGGAGCCTGTAGAGGAAGCTCCCGCTGGAGAAAATGGAGATACAGAATAATGGAACTTTGCAGTATTGCAAGCGGAAGTAACGGCAACTGCATATATACAGGTGATGCCAACACGCATCTGCTGATTGATGCAGGCATAAGCGGAAAGCGTATTGAAGCCGGACTCAACAACATAGAGCTTAAGTCGTCAGAGATAAGCGGTATTCTTGTTACTCATGAGCATTCGGACCACATCAGTGGCCTTGGCGTCATGGCAAGGAGATATGGAATTCCGATATATGCGACGGCGGGAACAATTGACTATATAAAATACTGTTCATCGGCTGGAAAAATTGACGAGTCATTATTCAATGTGGTTCGGGAGGACGAGGAATTTACCATTGGAACATTGACGGTGAGGCCGATACATGTGTCCCACGATGCAGCGCAGCCGGTGGCATACAGAGTCAGCGACGGAAAAAATGATGTTGCAGTAATGACGGATTTGGGATATTTTGATGATTATATTGTTGAGAATATCAGCGGTCTTGATATACTACTTCTTGAGTCCAACCATGATATCAGGATGCTGGAGACGGGAAGCTACCCATATCATTTAAAGCAGAGGATACTTGGCAGACGCGGGCATCTGTCAAATGAGACTGCAGGAAAGCTGCTCTGCAGAGTTCTTCATGACAATATCAAGCATGTTTTTCTTGGACATCTGTCTGGGGAGAACAATTACGATAAGCTTGCGTTTGAGACTGTTCGTATGGAAGTTGATATGGGAGATGTTCCATATAAATGTACTGATTTTGATCTCAGTATCGCATCGAGGTATGAGAGCAGCAAGAAGGTCAGTGTTTGATATAGGTATTAAGTGTTTTACACGTAAAATATACAATTTTTTGAAAGAGGTTTGATTATGAAAAAAACGATTATCACAGTAGTAGGCAAGGACACGGTAGGTATCATTGCAAAGGTATGTACTTATCTTGCAGAGAACAAAATCAATATCCTTGATATTTCACAGACTATCGTCAGTGGTTACTTCAACATGATGATGGTAGTTGACAGGGAAGGCGCAACCAAGCATTTTCAGGAGATTTCACATGACCTTGAGAAGGTTGGCGAGGAAATCGGCGTAGTAATCAAGTGTCAGAGAGAAGATATTTTTGACATGATGCACAGAATCTAATCGCGCATACCAAATACGGAGGAATTAGCTTTGATTAACATGAGTGAGGTCATTGAGACCAACGAAATGATAGAGAAGGAGAATCTGGATGTAAGAACGATTACACTCGGCATCAGCCTGCTTGACTGTATCGATTCTGATTTGGAGACTCTGAAGAAAAATATTTTTGACAAAATTACAACTACAGCAAAGGATCTTGTAAAGGTTGGACAGGATATTGAGGCTGAGTATGGTATTCCCATTGTAAATAAGAGAATATCCGTCACTCCCATAGCTCTTGTCGGTGGCGCTGCATGTAAGAAGCCTGAAGATTTTGTTGAGCTTGCAAAGGTTCTTGATGAGGCTGCAAAGACAGTTGGTGTAAACCTCATCGGCGGATATTCTGCTCTGGTTTCAAAGGGCACTACTTCAGCGGATGAACTTCTTATCCGCTCAATTCCAATGGCGCTTAAGAACACTGAGAGAGTCTGCAGTTCAGTTAACCTTGGTTCTACTAAGACCGGTATCAATATGGATGCAGTCAGGCTTCTTGGTGAGATTATCAAGGAGACCGCTGAGATTGATAAGGAAAACGACTCAATGGCGTGCATGAAGCTTGTAGTGTTCTGCAATGCCCCTGATGATAATCCGTTCATGGCAGGTGCATTCCATGGTGTCACTGAAGCAGATGCCATCATCAATGTCGGTGTTTCTGGACCCGGTGTTGTTAAGACTGCACTTCAGAAGGTCAGAGGAGAGAGCTTTGAGGTTCTCTGTGAGACAATTAAGAAAACGGCCTTCAAGGTCACACGTGTTGGACAGCTCGTTGCAAAGGAAGCTTCTCAGCGTCTCTCAATTCCCTTTGGTATTGTTGACCTGTCGCTGGCTCCTACACCTGCAATTGGTGACTCTGTTGCAGACATTCTCTGTGAGATTGGTCTTGAGTATGCAGGCGCTCCTGGAACAACTGCAGCACTTGCACTTCTTAATGACCAGGTAAAGAAGGGCGGAGTGATGGCTTCATCATATGTAGGTGGTCTTTCAGGTGCATTCATTCCTGTTTCGGAGGATCAGGGTATGATTGATGCTGTTAAGGCTGGCGCACTTACAATCGAGAAGCTTGAGGCGATGACCTGTGTTTGTTCAGTTGGTCTTGATATGATTGCTATTCCTGGAGATACAAGCTGCGCATCAATTTCAGGTATCATTGCAGATGAGATGGCTATCGGAATGGTTAACCAGAAGACTACCGCGGTAAGAATCATTCCGGCAATTGGAAAGGGAGTCGGTGAGACAGTGGAATTCGGTGGACTCTTTGGCTATGCTCCTATTATGCCAGTAAATAAGTTCTCCTGCGAGGCATTTATCAGCAGGAAGGGTAGAATACCTGCTCCGATACACTCTTTCAAGAACTAGAACCCCCCTGCGCAAGATATTGTGGTTAACATAAAGCAGAACCGCATTATTTTGTGAAAAAATAGAGAATAATGATTTACAAATGAAAATAATGTGATTATAATGTGAATATATTATTATTTTTTTTCAAACTCAAGGAGGGTTATTTATTATGTTTAAGAAATTTGTTTCTATGGCACTTGTTGCAACTATGATCGTTGGCACACTTACATTCACAGCTTTCGGTCAGACAATCGCTGAGTTCCAGGCATCTCAGATTGCTAAGGGCGTTGCTGAGAAGGAAGCTGGTCAGGCAGCATACGATGCATACCAGGCTAACCTTAAGGCATTCCAGGAGTCACAGATCGCTAAGGGCGCAGCTGAGAAGGCAGCAGGACAGGCTGCATACGATGCATATCAGGCAGATCTCAAGGCTTTCCAGGCTAAGCAGGCAGCTGATACTTCAGTAGCTGATTTCCAGGCTTCACAGGTTGCAGCTTCAGCAGTATACCAGGCTAACCTCAAGGCATTCCAGGAGTCACAGATTGCTAAGGGTGTTGCTGAGAGAGCAGCAGGACAGGCTCGTTACGATGCATACCAGGCAGACCTTGCAGCATTCCAGGCTGGACAGGTTGCTAAGGGAGTAGAGGCT
>DCHL01000105.1:0-717 GCA_002317595.1 Lachnospiraceae bacterium UBA1753
TCAGCTCTTGCATCCTCATCTCTGAAGCAGGGTGCAATCTGGAAGTACTTGTCAAATCCAGAAACCATAAGGAGCTGCTTGAACTGCTGAGGTGCCTGGGGAAGTGCATAGAACTTACCCTTGAATCTTCTTGAAGGAACGATATAGTCTCTTGCTCCCTCAGGTGATGAAGCAGTAAGGATAGGTGTCTGAATCTCAAGGAATCCCATCTCTGTCATCTTCTGGCGGAGATATGCGATAACCTCTGAACGGAAGATGATATTATCCTTAACCTTCTTGTTTCTGAGGTCGAGATATCTGTACTTGAGTCTCACATCCTCACCAGTCTCCTTGGAGGTCTGAATCTCGAAGGGAAGCTGACGGTAAACCTTGCCAAGTACTGTAACTGCCTTAGCCTCAACCTCAATTGTTCCTGTAGGGATCTTGGGGTTATATGTCTCTTCGTCTCTCTTCTCAATGGGGCCTTCGATTGAAATGCTCATCTCTCTCTTGATTCCCTCAAGAAGTGACGTGTCGCGCATAACGATCTGAAGCTCGCCGTACATGTCCCTAAGGTCGATGAATGATACACCACCATGGTCACGGATGTTCTCAACCCATCCTGCAACCTTAACTGTCTGACCAATCATGCTCTCATTGATCTGACCGATATTAAAGTCTCTGTAAATGTTTCCCATTTTCTTTTTCCTTTCTATAGTGAATCCTATTCGTGTTTTC
>DCHL01000105.1:862-3185 GCA_002317595.1 Lachnospiraceae bacterium UBA1753
ACATATCCCGGGACGAACATCTCATAGTAATCAAAACCTCTGCTCAATCAGCAGTTCTGCTTATTTTGCAGTTCTGCTTACTTTGCAGTTCTGCTTACTTTGCAGTTCTGCTTACTTTGCAGTTCTGTTCTATTCAAAGTCCGCGGTGCCACCCGCTTTGCACAAAGACGCTCTCAGCCGCCTTCGTACCTCTTTTTATTCAATTAGAAGTTCAAAGAGTGTTCCCCATTGACAGTTTCCCTTGTTGCGGGCTCTCAGTCGGTGGCCGCATCTTCCTGTAAAGTTCCCCTGTCGGAGTCTCTTATCATCACTCCAAAATCTATTAGAATTTAACACAATATTGCCCATAAATCAAGGGTTTTGAGCGAAGCTGATTGGGTTTTTCAGCGAACCTGATTAGTTTTTCATGCGTACGGCGAAGCTGATTGGGTTTTTCATGCGTGCAGTGAACCTGATTGGGTTTTTCATGCATGTGGCGAAGCTGATTCGTTTGTCCGGTCGCCAAAATATAGGCTACGGAAAAGAAAATGTAATAGCCGATACGCACTTTCTCACAAAAATATTGGCGCCAAGCAATAAATCCCCAACAGCCAATACATAAGATTTCTCAGTGTTATTGGGCAATAAGGAAACCTGTTAGAGAGCCTATACGCACGGTAATTGCTTCTGTATTGTATTGTTATGGCCATTCGCCAAGAATGAGATACAGCCAATACAAGAAACCAAATTGCGTTATAGGGCAACCGAAAAATGGATGGATAGCCTATATCCAAGGCAGACATCTGTGCAGAAATCCGTATAGGGAAATGCCGATACAGGGGGGGCAGCCAATACAAAGTGAGAAAAATACAAAGCGAGAAAAATGCACAGCGTGAAAAATGCACAGCGTGAAAAATTCAAAGTGAGAAAAATAAGCAGAGTTAAAACTCATTCATAATTTTCTGTTAGCAGAAGCCATATACTCGGAGAAGATTGCTTCCTCCTCATAATCAGGAGCGTTCTTTAGTGCAATCCCATATAGCGAGGTATTCTCAGGAGAGTCAGCAAGCTCCAACTCACCAAGGATCTGCTCATAGGATTTGCCCTTCCTTAGTTTTACAGTGAACATACGGATACGCTCCCGAACTACGCCTTCCTCACGCCCTTCTTCTTTGAGGGTTTTTTTGAATTTCTCTTCGTCAAAATCATATAGCAACATACCGAGAACCTCCGCTCTGCTTGTTTCAAGAATCTCCTTCAGTATATCATTTTCTATGCAATATTCGATAGCATTTTCGAGAGCAAGATCCCGGTCCGCAATTTTTCCACAGAAATCACGGCAGATTTGGATAAAACGGGAATAGTCGCTGAGCATACGGCAGGCATTCATTAGTTTCTGATTATAACCTGCATTGATGTTAATCATCCTAACGTTAAATTCGAGAGACGGGGCGATTGTCTTATTTGAAAAGGCATCAGAGAGATGCAGAACAGCTTCCTCAGGTGCTGGTGACTTTCCGTTGTAGAATACTACGCACTGGGGTATTGGCAGCAGAATCCTTGTGGAACCATAGATACTCTTTTTCTGTTTGCTGGCATAAACCTGGTATTCCTCGGTAAGATATATAAGAAGCCTGAGAGGAATGTTAGGATTGAGGGTGCTCTGGTGCTCGTAGAGGTTGATTGTACCTGATAACAGAAAGGCAAGGTCATTCTTCATCGTGATATAGACGGCGTTGCCGAGAGTTACATACTCCATCTGCGTGACATCTGAATAATCGGTGTCATTCAAGGCATTGTAGAGTTCCAGCAGAGCCTGCGGATTGCGGCTGAAGATGTACTGGAACAGCTGGTCCTTCATGTTTCGTTTTTTTCTGCCAAGTCGTGCCATAACGGCATTCAGGGCAGACCTCAGTCGTGAGGCGACGGGATATTTTCGCATAGAAATCCTTTCCGGCTGCGGCCATGATGAAATCTTGGTGCGCAGAGGCAATCACAGACCACACCCATAAAAATAATAATGGTAAATGGTATTGCGCGAAGATTATTCGCACGGAAATGAAAGTCGGATCTGAAAGATCCGGAATTGAATTATCCAGAAAGCGCACCCTCTCGGATGCGCTTAATATACACGAAAAATAATGAGAGCGTCAAGTTCTAAAAAAAGTACAATATAACGAAAGAATTGCGTAGCAATTATTGAGTCTTTGAAAAGTTTCCCATAGTGCCTCACAGAAATCCTGAACTTAACGGAGTTATATCCACCATTAGTCGGGGTTATGTGCTCTGAGGAGAACTGATCTGAAATCACATAAGAAATCTCCCATTTTACATTTGTGTGTCT
>DCHL01000105.1:3255-3554 GCA_002317595.1 Lachnospiraceae bacterium UBA1753
GCATCTCCTTTTTGCTTGCTTTTTTTACCAGAGATTTCAAGCATAAATAAGGGTGCCTCCTTTTTGCTTGCTTTTTTCACAGGAGATTTCAAGCATAAATAAGGGTGCCTCCTTTTTGCTTGATATCGGAGTTTACTGAAGTGGCAAAATAGCAAGACACACTTTTGTAAAAGGGGATTAAGAAATCAACCTGGGCTTATGTGCTCTGCGGAGAACTGATCTGAAAGCACATAAGAAAGTTTCCTGGGTTTATGTGCTCAGGAGAGATATCTGAAAATAGCACACAACATACCCAACGA
>DCHL01000105.1:3598-20505 GCA_002317595.1 Lachnospiraceae bacterium UBA1753
AACATACCCAACGAAGACTATGTGCAAATCAAACGCTATAGGCAACAGTACACAAAATCCCAATCCAACAGCACACAAAATCCCAATCCAACAGCACACAAAGCCCAAACCTAGGCTCAAGGCACACGGCCCACTACTTCTTCCTGTGCCGTATCACATAATATCTGCCAGTAAAGCGGAAGGTGGCTACCGCCGCACTCCTGGCCTTGGAATAGCTGTCATCGTAGGATGCCGAAACACTGTTTCCAGTGCTGTTTGGGAACCGTCTCCTGACCACATCATTTCCAAGCCACACCTGAACGTGATTCCTCTGTCCGCCAGTGCGCTTTATCAAAATAATATCCCCTGGTTTCATCCTCTCTTCAGGAAGCTTTCCCAGATTGTGCCACTCATCGTCTGCCTTGAAGGCCGAAACCATGCCAGCAACTGACGCACTCTCGATGTCCGACACCCTTGCGCCATTTATCGCAGCCGAAACTGCACTCGCACAGGACCTGAAGGTCTTAATGCTGGGGCAGAATTTTGTGAGAACCTTCCGGTACAGATAGGTCCCGGAATTTCCTACACTGTCGTCCACATTCTCATATGCAAAGAGAAGCGCCGCCACCGCAATATTATCCTTCGCCATCGGAAGGTAGAGTTTCTTCAATTCATCCTCACTGAAGTTAGAAAAATCCTGCACCTCGAGAGTCTTGAGCTTCTTATTTTTTACCAGCCTTCGTATTCCCTGCTTAGTGACGTAATCCGCCTTGACATACACTGCCTTGGAGAGGTACTTCGACGAAGTACCGTCCTCACAGTCGCAGGTGAAGGTCTTGGTCTTGGAGTTGTAGTCACAGGCGTATACCCTTGTGGAAAAAATAAGCAGGCTCAAAAACAGACCGAAGATCATAGCCACAGCCAATCGCCCACATACCCGACGGAGGGATACAGAACACCTGAATACACGACGAATAGACACACAGCACATGAAAACACGGCATGACTCTCTGCCACGCGAAATACAACGGCATGACGCTCCATCATGCGAAACACAAGCCATATATTACGCTTCCTTCATAGCATCTAGTCCGAGCTTAACCGCTCCCATGATGCCCTGCTTGTCATCCATGGACTGTACAACGATATAGCTGTCAAGATCATCAATCTCAGCAGACTTAAGGTAGCCACCGAGCTGCTCCTTGAATTCCTTTCTGATAAGGGGAAGGAGCTGGGTCTGATGCATTATTCCACCGCCGAGGATGATCCTATCAGGGGAATATGCAAGTGCGAAATCAACGCACATCTGTCCAAGGTAATATGCCTCGAGCTCCCACACTCTCATATCGTCAGCGAGCTCCTTGCCAGGCTTGCCCCATCTCTCAGCAACTGCAGGCCCTGCACAGAGACCCTCGATGCAGTTCCTATGGAAAGGACAGTGGCCCTTGTACTCAAGGTCGCTAGGGTGGCGTGTGAGAAGGATATGTCCTGCCTCCGCATGAATCATTCCATGAATCAGCCTGTCATCGATGATAACTCCGGCACCTACGCCTGTTCCGACTGTCACATACACGATGGAAGACAGTCCCTTACCGATTCCCCAGGTATACTCTCCGATTGCGGATGCATTAACATCAAGATCAAAACCGATCGGAACGCCAAGACATTTGAAGGCTCCGAATACGTCAGTATTTGCCCAGTTCGGCTTCGGTGTCGTTGTAATATAACCATAGGTTGCAGACTTCTTATTCAAATCAACCGGTCCAAAGCAGCCGATACCAAGAGCTTCGATGTTCCTTGTCCTGAACCACTCTACAAGCCCGGGAATAGTCTCCTCGGGCGAGAGTGTAGGAAAGCTCTCCTGCTCGATAATATTTCCATTTTCATCGCCGATAGCACACACCATCTTGGTTCCGCCGGCTTCAAGTGCTCCAATTCTCATTATGGTTCCTCCCTTTTTCAATAGGTATTGCCCCCTCCTATCGTCGGCGGCTGGTCGGTCGGAACCATGCAGAATAATGACTTCGTCATTATGGTTCCTCCCTATTGCATCCACCGTTCACATATTCAGTCATGAACGGAATCCTTTTGTCAAAAAAGCTTTTCAGCTCGTCCATTTTCCCAACATAGTCATTCTTAGGCCACCTAAGCGAATTCATCCCGGAAGCAGCCGCATATACTGACTTATACTCCTCAAAGCTACGTACATATTCCCCACCACCCGAGTATAACATATCAAGCACAGGAAGATAGGTATTATTCCATTCTGATTTTAGCTCATCACGGAACGGCCCGTAATCCAGAATTTTCCTTAAAAACCACAGCGAACTGTCATCAAACCTGTAATCCCTCTCATCGCTGTCAAAGTACGGCTCGTCCACCGGATCATCCTCATTGGGATAAAAATTATGCTCGCTGTCCCACAGCCACAGGGCATGCAGTTTCCCGTCACCATTAAGGTCTGAATCCTTGTAGAAATACGTACTGTCCTTAAAGGACGACTCCATCGAAAGCTCAAACAGCAGCCACTGCCTTGCTGCGGACTTCATGTCAATGTAGTCCTCTATTTTTTTCCCAAGATGATTAACACCATTCTCGGAAAAAACAGCCTCGTCTAGCTCATTGAACAGGTTCTGCGAGTACTTCACCTGTTCCTTGGTCGCATAATAGTTACTGCTAAGGTAAATGTTCGTCCCCGAGTCCGTCCTGAACTTGCTCTGATTCTTGTCATAGTCGGTTGAGCACAGCTGGTAGAGATACCCACCTGTCACGTCAGCAGGCGAAAACTGAATGTCATAATAGACCGCTGTCGTCTTCCCATCACTCTCCTCTGCCTGGCGTTGCGACAGCATGAGCCTGTCGCCATTCATCATTCTTGTGTCATAATACGAATCCCGGATGTCAATTCTTGCCTCGGATATCTCACAGTTCTCTGTCAAAAAATAAACCCCGGCATATTCTCCATCCAGGTAGAAGTTGACCAGCTCATAATCCGGCGGATATTCAAATCCCATCTCCTTGTACATGTCCCTGGTCACCACATAAGTCATAAGGGAATTGTCCCTGTACCCTGGGACAAGATTATAGCGGTCAGCCTTTCCCATGCCCAGAAGACTCATACTCTCGGCAAGCTCAATCGCATAACCCTTTTTGGCAGCCTTCCAGGAATTGTGCCCCCTGCCATTGATTCGCTCAAGACCGCCTGACTGAATTGGCACACCATCCTCATCCGTGATGGAGAAGGAGCCACCCAGCATATTTTTTTTATCATTATTCAGAAATGCTATTGTATCAGTGCTGCCAGTCTCAATATACAGGCTCTTCACGCAGTCATTGAGAATTACAGCAGCCCTTCTCTCCTCATTATCAAACCGAAGCACACCGCTCCTACAGTTAGCACCAGCCACTGATTCGTCAGAGCCCTCGCCCTCAGCAAGACTCTTTATACCCTCAGAAAGATTCTTTTCACCCTCAACAAGATTTAGCTCGCCCTCCACGATGCTTCCATCCCTCTTAGTGACATCCACCTTAAGGCTCTCCAAATTATCGCAGGCAACAGATGGCACAACAAAGCACCAGGACTCCATGTCAGCATTGTAAAATGAAACATAGTCCTGCTGCCATTCCCCGTGCCTTCCCTTCAGGGTAATTCGCTTAATCAGAGCATCCCCTCCATCATCATTGGCCTCCTCAGAAGCCTCAGCCACACCCAGTCCGTCACCATGCCTTTGAATAAACAGCAGCGACAATATCATGGCCACAATAACAATGACTAGAAGAATCGCATCCCCCACAGTATGAAATATGCAGTTATCGTAAAAAAAATTCTTTTTCATTTCCACCAGAAATCAAACACCCCGACAGGCTGATGCGCCATATCGGGGTGCAATAACAACGTATTTCTTATTATACTACATTCTCTTGATTCTTTCGATAGCTTCCACTGTATTCTCGTAAGAACCAAAAGCAGTAAGTCTGAAGTAGCCTTCACCGGAAGGACCAAAGCCTGCACCAGGAGTACCAGCAACCTGAGCATTCTCAAGGAGATAATCAAAGAACTCCCATGAGCCCATTCCCTTAGGTGTCTCAAGCCAGATATAAGGCGCATTCACACCACCTGATACAGAGTATCCTGCGCTCTTAAGACCATCATAGATGTAGGATGCATTCTTCATATAGTAAGCAACCTGCTCCTTAAGCTGAGCCTTGCCAGCCTCTGAGTAAACTGCCTCACCAGCCTTCTGGATGATGTAGGGTGCTCCGTTGTACTTGGTTCCATGACGGCGAGCCCAAAGTGAATGAAGCATTACATCACCATCCTTGAGGTCCTTGGGGATTACAGTGAATCCAAGTCTAACACCGGTAAAGCCAGCGTTCTTAGAGAATGACCTAAGCTCGATTGCACATGTTCTTGCGCCCTCACACTCATAGATTGTATGGGGTACATTGTCCTCTGAAATATATGCCTCGTAGGCTGCATCGTAAATAATTACGGCACCAACCTTGTTAGCGTAGTCAACCCACTCCTGAAGAGCATCCTTAGTGATTGTTGCTCCTGTAGGGTTGTTAGGGAAGCACAGGTAAATGATATCAGGTGTCTGAGTGGGAATCTCAGGCGCAAATCCTGTCTCCTTTGTACAGGGCATGTAAATTACATCTGACCAGGTCTCACCAATCTTGTCATACACGCCTGTTCTGCCTGCCATAACATTTGTATCAACATATACAGGGTATACGGGATCGCAGACAGCAATCTTGTTATCCTTTGAAAAAATCTCCTGGATATTCGCAGAATCGCACTTTGCACCGTCGCTCACGAAAATCTCATCAGCAGCAATATCGCAGCCTCTTGCCTTGTAGTCATTATCAGCGATAGCATTCCTTAAGAACTCATATCCAAGGTCAGGTGCATAGCCCTTGAAGGTCTCTGCAGCGGCCATCTCATCAACAGCACCGTGAAGCGCATCAATGATTGCAGGTGCCAGAGGCTGTGTCACATCACCAATCGAGAGCTTGATAACCTTCTGGTCGGGGTGTGCCTGTGCATATTCTCTAATCTTTCTTCCTGTTGTTGAAAACAGGTAGCTTCCAGGAAGCTTCAGGTAGTCCTGATTAACCTTAAACGACATTTTCATATCCTCCTCTAAATAGTGTTAGTAAAGCGGATATTTGCAATCCGCGTTCAAAAATTAAATATCAATCTCACCAGTAAATACAGTGGTTGCGGGACCTTCCATATAGACATGGTCATCGGGATTGCCTTCCCATGTAATCTTAAGGTCGCCTCCAAGAAGTTTAACAGTAACGGTATGCTCTGTCAAACCATTAAGAATGCACGCAACAGCTGTTGCGGATGCTCCCGTTCCACAGGCAAGTGTCTCTCCTGCACCTCGCTCCCATACTCTCATCTCGACGGTATCCCTTGAAAGGACTCTCACAAATTCAGTATTTGTACGTCTGGGGAACGCAGGATTGCTCTCAAAGCGAGGGCCAATCTGCTCCAGCGGAAACTCCGTGACGGGAGTGTCGATAAAAATAATGGCATGGGGATTACCCATGGAAACACAGGTCACGCTGTATGCGCAGTCATCCACAACAAGGGCCCTGTCAATTATCGACCTGTTATCACCAAGACCTGACATCATAAATGCCGACGGGTCAGCTGGCACAAGCTCAGGATCAAGAATAGGCGCTCCCATATCAACCCTGGCTGCCACAGCAGTATTCGTCTCCTCATCAATTACGAGGTCAATCACCTTGATTCCTGCCAGAGTCTCAATTGTAAAATGAGTCTTGTCTGTCAGACGGTTATCATAAGCATACTTGGCAACACATCTGATTCCATTGCCACACATCTCTGCCCTGGAGCCATCCGAATTGTACATCTCCATCTCAAAGTCAGCATTTTCTGAAGGGTTGATAAAAATTAAACCATCAGAACCGATTCCAAAGTGTCTGTCTGACACCTTGACTGCTGCCGCGCTCTTGTCAGCTACTTTCTCTGTAAAACCGGATACATAGACATAATCGTTGCCTGCACCCTGCATTTTTGTAAATTTCATAAATCTCCTTGCCTACGACATGATACTCAGAACCATCTGCGCCGTCTCAACCATGTTCGTTCCTGAATCCATACTGGTTTTCTGCAGATACCTGTGGGCCTCTTCCTCAGTAAGGTTGTTCCTCTCCATCAGGAGATTCTTCGCCTCAAGGATAACCTTCTTCTCATCATCATTCCTGACAGCTGGCTGCATACGGCGTTTACGCCGTCTTCGTTCAATGGTCTCCACCATCATATTGACGGTGTTAAGCAGATCATAAACCTTAAGCGGCATCTCAACGCACACAACATTGCTTCCCTTCGCATCGTCCCAATGGCTGCGCGAAGCAACTAACAGCAGGTCGAAGTTTGATGGCAGGTATTCTCTCAGTTCAGTATACAACATATCAGGGAATTTGTAACCGCATACCACTACGCCGTCATTAAGTTCCTCTGCAAACTGAAGAGTCTGGGCTCCAGTCGTACAGATTGCTCTGACTGAAAAGCCGTTTTTGGCCAGGAGATTTCGAATATTTTTCGCATCCTCAATTCTGGGGAATAGAACGATAATACTCGTCATTATTATGCCTCCTACATCCTAAAGAGTCGCAAAGCGACAGATTCCTTAGGACACTTATTATGCTCCATCATCGCACTTTCCATTCCACATCAGTTCTTAGCAAGGTATTCATCTATTTCCCACTTGGATACATACTCATCGTATCTTCGTATCTCATCCTTCTTGGCCTGAAGGTACTTCTTAGCCACATAGTCACCAAGCGTACCCATAATAAGGTCATCTGCCTCAAGTGCCGCAACTGCTTCCTTGAGCGATCCGGGAAGAGCCTTAATTCCACGCTCTTCTCTCTCAGCCTCAGTCATGCTGAAAATATTCTCATCAATTCTTGCAGGGGGCTCAATCTTATTCCTTATTCCATCAAGGCCTGCATCAAGAATTGCCGCAAAGGCAAGATAGGGGTTTGCTGAAGGGTCAGGGAACCTAAGCTCAATCTTCTTACCTGATTTCCTGGTCTGGGGAACCCTTATCATAGGACTTCTGTTTACCGATGACCATCCGATATATACTGGTGCTTCATAACCTGGAATAAGTCTCTTATAGGAATTCACAAGGGGATTCGTCAGTGCAGTAAGAGCTGCAACATGCTTGATTATTCCACCCATGAAGTAATATGCCTCCTGAGAAAGGCCGTTTTCATCATTCTCATCATAGAATGCATTCACTCCATCCTTAAAGAGTGCCACATTTGTATGCATTCCAGAACCGATTATTCCCTGTCTGGGCTTGGGCATAAAGGTAGCGTGAAGACCATGTCTCTTGGCAATCGTCCTTACAGCCATCTTAAAGGTCATCACATCATCTGCTGACTGAAGTGCCTCAGCATGCTGGAAATCTATCTCGTGCTGTGCAGGGGCAAGCTCATGATGCGATCCAAGGACTCTGAAGCCCATATCCTCAAGAGTAAGCACCATGTCTCTTCTTGCATTCTCGCCGTAATCAGCAGGTCCAATATCAAAATATCCAGCCTTCTCTGACGACTTTGTTGTAGGCTGTCCCTCTTCATCCAGATCGAACAGGAAGAACTCGAGCTCTGGACCAGTCTGGAAGGTGTATCCCGCTTCCTCTGCCCTCTTAAGGGCATTCTTAAGTACCCCGCGCGGGTCCCCGGCAAATGGAGTTCCATCCACAGTACAGATATCGCAGAGGAGTCTTGCAACCTTACCCTGCTGGGGTCTCCAAGGAAAAATCACAAAGGAATCAAGAATGGGTTTTAAATACATATCGCTCTCCTCGATTCTTGCAAATCCTTCAATCGAAGAACCGTCAAATCTGCATTCTCCCTCAAGTGCAAAGAGCAGCTGAGCCTTTGTAATAGCTGTATTTTTAAGTGTGCCATAAATGTCGGTGAACTGAAGCCTTATAAATTCCACGTCCTCTTCATCCACCATCCTGATGATATCCGCCTTAGTGTAGTTTTTCATGATACATCCTTTCTTTTGTAGTTCATTAAAAATCAAGATTGTCCTGCATACCGCTTCGTGGTAGCATTATACGTTCCACTGTGCAACATCCCCTTAAACATGAAAAAGGGTTCCCACAAGGGTATAAGCACCCCTTGTGGAAACCCCATTGTTTACTGCCTCAAATCATAGCAATAAAGTAAATGATAGTCAATATCAGATTATCTCAAAATGTTAACTAGTTAACGTAAACCCACATACCGTAGGTGATTGAGTCAGCACTCTTAGCACTTCCTGAAAGGGCAAGTGTTACTGTTACATAGCAAGCACCCTTGCTGTGTCCCTCAGGAGCCTTCAGTGTGAAGTAGTATTTACCATTCGACTTGTTCTTCACATTGTAACTTGCCTTAACCTTGTTACTCTTTGAAGCCATAGCAGCCGTCTTCCATACATTGATGTTAACATTTCTGTAGGTAGGATCAGACTTACCAGGCATTATCTCATCAAAATCAAGAATGAACATCTCACCTGAACCGGTCATCTTGTATGCATGATCCTTATCCTGGCCCCTATTCTTGTCACCAATACCAAGCTTGTCAGGATAGAAATCAAAGTCTGCAGGGAGTGAAATCTTCACATACTGCCATACACCCGCAACGTCACCTGATACAGGACGAACACCAAGGACGTAAAGTTTGCCTCTTTCAATATCTGAAGTAAAGAGTGCACTGTACTCCTTGTTCTTTCTGAAGCTGTCAATATCCTTATGAAGAGCGTTATCAGATACACTTGCATCAAGAGCATCGAAGATAGCCTGCTTCTTGGTTGATGAAGGTGCTGCAATTGCAACCTCATACTTATCTACATTCTTAACGCCTGAGTAGGCCTTAGGAGTCTTGAACTTAAGCTTGAGGCCCTTGAATGAACCGCTCGAGCTACTTACGAAACCTGTAACATCAGTAACCTTGGCTGCCTGGACAGTTCCTACAACCCAGTCTGAAACAGAACTGTACTTGCCGTAGTATGCAAGCACTCTGTAATAGTAGATTTCATCAGCTGCAACAGCACCTGAGGCTACTGTCTGCTTGAGAGTTCTCTTCTTAAATACAGTCTTGTTTCCCTTGTCAGAGCTGAAGTACTCGCCTGACCAGCAGCTTTCTGCATCATTTTCATCGAAGTACGGATTGTCATTTGCATTAATAAGAGTTGTACGCTGTACAACATATTTCTTAGCCTTGTCTACGCTGTTCCACTTAAGTGTGATTGCTGTAAGTGTTGACTCAGTCTTAACACCTGTAGCAGCTGCAAGGTTACCCATCATACATTTATGATATACGCTGCCGTATCCCTTGTAATTTCCATTAACAGGAACAATTACGTAATTGTAGTAGTAACCCTTTTCAAGTGAGGTGTCCTCGAACTCAAGACTCATACCATTTTCCTTGGTATTCTGTACTGTTCCGATAAGATCGAAGTAATCCTTCAGGGTGTCCTTTGTAGGCTGACCATTAACTGTAAGCTTTGTATTCCATGCCTCAAGAGACCTAGCCTCATCTGTGAAGGTGAGTCTCACTTTCTTATTCTTAGTCTTAAGCTTAGATCTGTAAATCTCATACTTCTTCGCACACTTCTCAGCATCCCACTGGAAGAGGATATCAGAACGTCCCTTAACCTTAGGATAAGAAGAGCTTGACATCTTCACTCTGGGGAATGTTACCTTGGCATCGAATGAATCAGAGAATGAACTGTATCTGTCAGTCTTCTTGCCCTCAACCATTACGCGAACCTTGTAGGAGTAATTAACCTCAGGAGTAAGCTTATTCTCAAGAGCTATACCCTTAACAGCATGATTCTCAGAAACAGTATATACACCATCAGTGAGCTGCAGTGTATCTCCTGCTTCTGCATAAGTCACACAACTTCCAACCTTTTTTGAAGCAACCTTAACATAAGCTCCCTTTGAAGATGCTCTGTATACTTCATAGTACTTTGTGGAATTAGCCTGTGCATAATCTGCAGTCCTGTCATAATCCACTAAGATAACGCCTGCCTCGTAGCAGAGACCATGATTTGAATTAGGGCTCACAATATCGAGAACCACAGGAGCCTCATAGTATGCAGAAGCCTTTACAGATGCCGAGAACTTAGCCTTTACATCGCCAAGCTGCGCCTGGATTCTGTAAAAACGCTTTGAAGAAGCATCGCCGTAAGAAAGAGTATTTGTGTCCTCATATACAAGAGCGTACTTTCCACCCTCATAGAACCACGTGCAGTCTTCAGCTGTGATTGTAGCGCTGTCTGACCAATCGTCCTTTGTGGTATCTCTTGTCTGGATCACATAGCTGTAACCCTCAACAGGAACAGCCGCAAACTTAATAATTACATTTGCATTGTCACCTGCAAGCTTCTCGCCAAGGTCATATGAAAGGATTCTGGCTGTAGGAACAGTTACATATGTCTTGCGAACATTGCCACCTGATGAAATTGCCTCAAGAACATATACACATGCCATATCTTCTGTGTAAGGAGCATAGTCAACAGCTGTCTTCTCCTTAGTTCCCTTTGCAATCATTACATCGCCATTATCACCATACCACTTGGTTCCAACCTTTGTGTAATGAGTATCAAACTCTCCGTCGTTGTTGAGACGGTACACATTGTACTTTGCAGCTCCGCTAATAGCCTTCCAGGTAAGCTCAACTGTAGGCTTCTGTACAGTTCCCTTGAAAGCTGCAGTGAAAACTGATGTGCTGTTCTGCCAGTCATTAGCAGCGATAACATCCTGAACGCTGTTTGCTGAAACTGTAGGATCAATGTAGTATCCCTCAGCTTCCTCGTCCTCAGCAGTCTCTTCCTCAGCTGCCTCTTCTGAAACAGCCTCATCCTTTGACTCTGCCTTAACAGACTCTACCTCAGCGATCTCTTCCTCAGCTGCTACTGCATCAATCTCCTCGATTTCAGAGCTCTCTTCAATCTTGATCTCTTCCTCGGCGATTGACTCCTCTTCCTGTGCCTGCGCCTCCTGCTCCTCAATTCCGATAACATCGATATCTGCGAGCTCATCAGCGAAGACCTGGAATGAAGAACCAGTAAACACCATAGCGACAGTCAGAATAGCTGCCAGAGAACGCTTAATTCTTAAGTGTCTTCTCTTCATTTCATACCTTCCTTTCTTTTAAGAAAAATGAACATACTGATTATTATACGATAATAACCATTTATATTTTTGTTTTTTTACAAAAATTAACAATAATAATTATCATCGGTTTATACGATCACCGATTACTGCGGGCATATATCTTTTCAAAAATAGAATAATTGGCACAGAAATCAGAATACAAACAATTCCTACAGCCATTGCCGCAAAAACATTGTTATGTCCAACACCTGTATAATCCAAAAAATCAGCAAACCAGTTGACATATCTGGCATGCACACAGAGAATTGGCATCGAATTCATACCAACAAACAACAATGCCCTCTTGTTGCTAACCAGCTCATCAATCGACTGTGCAAGAAGTATTACAGCAGTACTGCCTGCCAGAATCTGAACAATGAACAGAATCCAGTTCCCATACTGAGCCTTCGATAAGCGTATATAGTCTATCTGTGATAACGAATTGCACTTTCCTACGCAGCAGTACAGGGCGCAGAATAGAACAAGCGAAATAGCAATTTTTATCCACGCATTATCACTGACCATCCGGTCATACAGTTTACGCAGAAGCATTGATGCCATTACAATAGCGCTTGCCATAAATGATACATTAACACTTCCTGGATATCCAAAACTGAGCTTCGGCAAAAAGTATCCTATTGCAAAACAACCTGCCATTTCACATGCAAACAAAATTCGGTTCTGCTTGAATTTATTATATACATACAGCAGAATCTGAACCTCAATACTGGACAAAAAGAACATCGGCAGGAACCAGAGACTTCCCCCCGTCTGCGCCTTTGTCAGACTGGTCCTCGATGCATACAGGATGTATAGCAGACTCTTAAAGGAGCAGTCAGAATAGAGCAGCGCCCATATCATATACGGAACTATCAGCTGAAAAAATCTTCGTTTGACGGTCCTTGTAATCTGACTCAGGTCAGCGACCTCCCATTTCTGGACCAGTCCTGCTAATATCAGGAACAGCGAAACATGAAAGCTGTATATCACAGTCCTGAAATATACCTTTGATCCAGAGAGAATATGCCCGACAACCACCAGGTATATCGCTATCCCTCTTGCAATATCAATATAATTCTTTCGGTCACCAGAAACAGCAACCTGCTCATCGTTTACAGCCATTTTATTACATCGCTCTTCTTAGCAAGTAAAACACCTTCAGAAACAGGATATCCAAGTGCAACCGTACTCCATACTGTATGCTTCTCTGGAATCCCGAATTCATCAAGAACAGCCTCAACAGGAGTTTCATGACGGAGTGTCATCAGGCAGTTAATCCAAACAGAACCAATCCCATATGACTGTGCTCCAAGCATAATATTTTCAGCAGCACAGGATGCATCCTGACATCCATCGGGATTTCTTGAATCATTTGAAATAAGAATAAGGCACTGCGGATTCTCAAACCCATAGAAATGTATCTTATTCTTCTTGCTGGCTTCACGAGCAGTTTCCTTGAGCCTTGCAATTTTCTCCTGGTCAGTAATAACTGTAAACTGCCAGGTCTGCATATTATGTCCGCTTGGTGCATAATATCCGGCCTTCAGCAGGATGTCGATAATTTCCTTCGGAATCGGCTTATCTGTGAATTTTCTGATACTTCTTCTCGAGAAGATAGCCTGCATAACAGGATTCATCAGGTCTTCGCTGCCTCTGTTCTCCCAAAGTCTCTTGAGTTCCTTCCTGTCAATCTTCTTCATTGCATTTCTAGGAAGTTCCTGAAGAAGCATGAACGCCTGCGGAAGCTTATATCTCTCCATCTTTGAGGCAAGGAATTTCTGAAGCTCATCCTCAGAGTAATTGCTCTTGGCCACGACAAAAAGAACAGGAATCTGGCCGAGAACTCCCTCAGGATCCGCTGCACCGATACAAGCGCACTCTCTCAACCCCTCATACTCACCTGCAATATTCTCAACCTCAATGGGAGATACTTTCTCGCCACCGACATTAATCAGGTCATCAGCTCGGCCCAGCATATATACATAACCATCTTCATCTGTATATACCATATCGCCGGTAAGCAGCCACCCATCAACAAGTGTCTCCTTATTGAGTTCTGGTCTCTGCCAATATCCAGACATCTGCATATCACCCTTGAGAGCCATTCGTCCAGGATGTGCTGCATCACTCTGAATCTCATTATTTTCTGAATCGAGGACCTTTATCTGAACACACGGCAACGGCTTTCCAAGAGCACCAACCCTTGAAGGGTGATCCACAACAGAATTAACATTTAGGAAAAGTGCACCGCCTGACTCTGAACTGCCCCAGGTATTATGAAATACAGTATTCGGAAGCAGCTTTGTAAAGGTCTTTCTCTGGTTTATTGATAAAGATCCGGCTGAAATCTCAATATATCTGAGCTGACCGAGAATCTCAGAAAACTTATCCTGCATCTGATTTCTCATCATCTCCATCGAAGCCGCAACAGCCGCCATCGCTGTACAATGGTAAGCATTCATATTGTTCTCGACTTCCTTAGCAAAAGTAAAGCCATTCTGAAGTATTACTGTTCCACCTACATATAATACCGCTCTAAGTACTCTAAGTGCGAAAGAGTGATTCAGCGGAAGGGGCAGCAGCACTCTGTCCGAATCCAGAATCCCAATTCCTTCGATTGTATTTGACAGGATATTGTATACAGACTTATAGCTCAGCATTACACCTTTGGGCTTTCCTGTTGTACCTGAAGTAAACAGAAGTTCCGCAACATCCTCAGGGTCCGGCATATGCATACTGAGTTCGCATGCACACTCTTCCGAGTCCTTGTATATCGTCCTCAGAGAATACAAATTGCAGGAATCTGCCTCATCGCGCATAGGTTTGTCTGTCAGAAGGAGTTTTGCTCCTGCATCCTCGTAAATTGAGACCATGTTTGCAGGTGTCGCATTCTTATCTGCAAATACAGCAACACCTCCGATATACTGAATACCAAGATACACCGCAACCATCTCTGGCTTTGAAAGGGCAGAGAACATCACCCTGTCTCCAGATTCAATTCCCATATTCTTCAGCAGTTCGCCCACACCAACAACTCTTCTGTATAATTCAGAATATGTCAGCTGCTCTTTTTTGAAAGCAAGCGCAACCTTATCCGGTATCTCCCCAGACAAAACCTCAAGTTTCTTTATTAGTGTATCAAACATACATCCACCTCTTAAAAATTCGCATACCCAAAATTATTCACTTCGTATCCCGAACCGTAAATTCCCAGGATTAGAATCGCAAAGAACATACCATAGAGAATAATCCATCTCACAGCTACAGGCAGCGTGGAAATCATATCCCTTACACTGGTTCCCTTAATTTCCTCAAGCAGGCTGACCATGAAAAACAGTATGGTAAAAATGGTAACAACTCCTATTGTACTGAACGATGCTCCCAGTTTAACCATCTCGTTTCCAAAGTTTCCAGCTCCGAACTTAAATAATATTCTGTAAAATACCTTTGCAGTCTCAATCAGACTGTTGGGTACCGTAAGCAGCCTTCCGATGATAAACAGCAGCCAGGTTCTAAGAATACGGAAGACCATAACTCCCTTTGACTTCTGATCAATTCCTGTTTTCTCATAAAACTTCTTGTAGCAGGGCTCCATAAGAGTCGAGAAACACATAATACCACCCCAGTATACGCCCCAGAAAATATATGTACTTCCTGTACCATGCCAAAGGCCTGTAAGGAGCCATACCACGATAGTAGGAACGGTCTGCATTACAACCTTTCCAGCTCTCGGTCCAATTTTTTTCCTTGCAAACTGCATCATCTTCGAAAGCCACGATGATGAAACAATGGGCATGTACACATAGTCTTTCATGAAGACACCAAGTGACATGTGCCAACGTCTCCAGAATTCAGAAGCAGACTGAGAGAAGAACGGTCTCCTGAAGTTCCTCTCAAGATCAATACCAAATATCTGCGATACTCCAAGACCTATATCCATACATCCGGAGAAATCTGCATACGACTCTACCAGAACCCAAAAAGCCATAAATGCCAGCGTGGAACCAGAGTACTCACTTACATTGCTGTACAGTCTGTTAATCTGAGGCAGAAGACGCTCAACAATGATAAGCTTCTTTATTATACCCCACATCATGAGCTGAATACCCTTGCAGACTCTGTCATAATCAAATGCATGTCCTTCAAAGAGGTCACTCATTTTGTTATATCTCGCAATAGGTCCCTCAACAATTTTGGGGAAATACGATACAAATAGTGTAAATTTAAAGTAATTCTTTTCCGCACTTATTTTTGCGTAATAAATATCTACAATATACGCAATGATTGAGAAGGTATAGTATGAAATTCCCAGGGGAACAATAATTGAGCCAGCAAAACCAAAGGGCAGTTTTCTCGCAAACTTGAAAAATGCCAGTGCACCAATTGCAAATACCAGGACACACTTAAGTATAACTCTTGCCCTAGGCCTTCTCTTCGCTATTTCTGCACGCTTCTCTTTCGGCGTGATATCCTCGGGAAGATTCTCATTATATATTTTCTCAATCTTAAGTCCAGTTTGCCATGCAATAGCCGACATCAAAAGCATGAATGGCAACATTGCCGGAGTAAATGACAAGTAAAAGACAATACTTGCAATCAGTAGGACAATCCAACGCTTGTCCATCGGCATGGCAAAATAGAGAATTGAAACAAAAGCTATAAATACGAAAAATATTAGCGATACGTACGACATCAAATTCTCCTATTACCTTTCAAAGTCAGCACAAACCGAATATACAATATCTCCACTGTTGGAATCAATGACATCAACTTTGAAATACTTATACAACTCATCGTATGGAATCCAGAAATACTGTACTCCATCATCTCCCGTTTCGGGCACAACTTCCTCACCTACAACACCACTGCCAAGCTGTTCCTCATTAAGAACAACTCGGTCGCTGAGGTCAACGCCATCAACGTCATAGTGATATACCTTGTAGCTGAAGCTATCATCTGACTCCGGAATAGGGAAGAAATCAACAACGAACTCCTTGATTGGATACCCACAGTCTTCCATGACATTCCAATCACCTTCTGTGCCATCTGCCGCACGGTAATTCATATTGTACATGAGCGCAATTGTAGCATCGTCCGGAATTCTTTCCGCATACGAATCATTACAGTACTCCACGTCAGGAGTTGTAAGATACTCTGCGAGGAAATATGTCAGAAGCTCATTTCCCCTAACATTGAGATGATCCTGATCATCAAAATATGAATCATCCAGGGGAAGATACTCATGCTTTACACTGTTCATATCGATGAACCTGGCATCATGCTCCTTTACAAAATCACCGATAGCCTCTGCAAATCCCCAAAGCCCGCCATTCATATATATATACGGAGCAGAGAATGCAGAGATATAAACAGACACATCAATTCCATTCTCTTTACAGAGATCAATGCACTTTCCATAATACTCAAGTTCAATAGGATCAATATCCTCTGCACTGGCCTTATCAAGCTTTTTTGAATCAGCATGAATAGCTACACCATACTTATTAAGTGTATTGTGCCTAATCCATGTTCCCCGTCCGACGTATTCTTCTTCTATTCCAGGACCTGGCTGATAATTCCAGTAATCAGCAGTCATCTTATGCCCAAATGTTGACAGAAGTGTTGATACCGTGGGCAGACTCATAGGGTCAATTCCCCTTCTCACACTCGAAAACACGTTGGCCCAATCACCATATTCAAATCGTTCCTGGACATACGCGAATTTATTTT